>JAOZRH010000255.1 GCA_029931905.1 Fidelibacterota bacterium | reverse complement strand
ATCCATCTTCTACAAAAAGGGTTATTAAAGAAGACGGAAAATTTGCAGATTATGATTACTTTAAGAGGAAGAAATAATATGATTTCTATAGTTAAATTTTTAGAAAATTTTGCTCCACCACCAATAGGACAAATTTCTCCTTTTATCTCTAAAAATTCGCCGTTAATTAGAACCTTTAAAAAATCAAAGAAAACTCAAAGAATACCAAAAATTAGAGAATGGGACAAATGATAACTTTACAAGAAACATATAATATTTTATTAGAAAAGAAACAACGGATTGATTCCTCTAGAGATAGAGCCTCAATTTCTAATAAATTTACAACAAAACCATTGGGTATAATTATTAGTGACAGTTATAATAATCCTTTCTTTCCTATTAGACCTAGACCGAAAATAGATACTGCAAAAAATGATTTATTATTAATACATCGAAGATTTAGAGAATTGTATGGTAAATTTGAAAGTTTATTTTTACCTTGGCATTTTTGTGTTGAAATGGTTGAAGATAGGTATGTTGTTTTTAATACAAGACCAATTGATCTTCGTTTTCCAATTTCATCTAATGAAATGATAAAACGAAAAAAATCAGATGATGATATTCAATGGGATGAAGTAACTAAATTATTTTTTAAAGAAAAACCATTTGATATATCTGAAGCTATTCATATTTTAATAATTGGTGATAGTAGTTTAGATATTTATACACAAAAAACTTATGAAATAATTGGACGGACTTGTATTGTACCTTTTATTCGTTATTTTAGAATGCCTGAAGGTGTATTTCAGCGCACTTTTCCGTTAAATGTAGGGAGAAAATTTAAAATAAATAATATTAGTAAATTCATCAGACGATGAATTTTTTTACACTCCATTTTTATAAAGAAATGTTTTAATTTGGATCTCAAATAAAAATTTTGTTTGATTATATTCAAATTATTGGATGATAAAAAAGGAGGAAAAGTGGCTATATCACCCTCGATGTTGATGTCTGTTCCGACTAAATCAATTTCTGATACTGATTTAGATCTTACATATATTTTATTAATAAAACATTTGTCTGAGCAGATTAAATTAACATTATATTCTGATACCCCGACTTGTGTTAAAGCGAAATATCTAAGTGAATTTGTTCAGGAAATTGAACGAAAACATTTTAATAGGGTGTCATCTAGATCTTATTTAATTCGACAATTATTTTATTTACATCAAATTTGTAAAGCATTAGAACGATTTAATGAAGAAGAACTAGATCTTTCTTATAGGGAATTTAGACTAAAAGTGTATTATCCAAATATTATTTATATATTAATCAGATTATTGCCCAAAGCAAGATCATTTCTCCAAAAAATGATCAGAACAATATTTGATGAATATAAAAGAAGAGCTGGTTCAGTTGTATTATCTCACACTACTTCTTTTTATATGGATATGGATGTTATCAAGACGGATATTCTTTATGATTTCCTTGGTAACGCCATGAAAAAATTGAATCCTCTTGATGTTAATAATGTTGATTTATTTTATAAACAAGTTTTTAGAAACATATTGTTTTATTATTTTAAAGGTAAGCAACGTTTAAAAACAGAATTGATTGATAATACTATTGAAAATCCTTTTAATGAATTAGTTTATATCCCAACCGGATTAGCAATCTATAGAGATGTTATGTATGATTTACAAGTCGAAAAAATGTATCAAACATCATTAACACTCAATCAAGTTAGATATAATTTTAATATATTTAGAAATGTTATATTGTCAAATGAATTTCAAAATATATATATTTCTACACAAAAAGATTCTTTTTTAATTAATAATGAACAGTATAAACTTTTAAAATTATATAATGATGATATTGATGATAAATTAGATGAAATTAAGAAGTTACCAACAATTTATAGACTCTTAAAATGTGTTAGAATTTTTTCTAAATCACATTGTTATATGTCGTCAGTTGTTAATCCTCAAATAGTAAAAACAGCTGTAATGGAGGAACTAATTCATCCATTTCGAAATATGTTGTGTTCTAATAATATTTATGAGATATTAGAAAGAGTTGCCGAGAATTTTTCAAATTCTGTTTTAAGTGGAGAATATATAAATTTAATGACTCTCTCACCGTTAAAAATAAAACAAGTAACTTTTGTTAATCAACTTAAAAAATTCGTGAGGTTATGTTTAAGAATCAATGAATGAAACAAAAATGTATGACCATGTTGTAGATGAATTTAATTTTCAAAAAGATATATTAGAAAGACAAATAGAATCAATTGAATTAAGACAACAAGAAATTCAAGTTCACATTTCATCAATTGAAGCTGCGAATAATCATTTGGATATTCTTATTCAACA
>JAOZRH010000254.1:1983-2367 GCA_029931905.1 Fidelibacterota bacterium | reverse complement strand
AAATGAAGGTATGTAGATTTTACAGATTTGTATTTTTCTATTGTGTTTTCAATAAACAATAAATATGGATACACAGAAGCATTTCGAAAAATATTTAGATTTGAAACATCATCTATTTCAACAATCTTTGTTTCTTTTAATAAGAATTCTCTTATTTTTTCTGCATAATCTAATGTGGCAATTTTGTTTGGAATAATATATCCAAAATTACCTTTCTGCTTTAATAATTTGATTGCTTTTTCAACAAACAATACATACAAATCAAATCCTTTATATGCTGTTTTAAAATTGTTTAATAAATATTTTTTATTATCATTTGAAATAGTTTCTGTCAGATTTCTAATATTCACATACGGCGGATTTCCAATAACACAATCAAAACCA
>JAOZRH010000254.1:0-1973 GCA_029931905.1 Fidelibacterota bacterium | reverse complement strand
TTCAAGTCCAGACTTGTTATTTAAGAAACCAATAGGATTAATAAATCCTAAACCTCCCATAGATTTGAGTAGATTAAGGCCCTTCTCAATAAATAAATAATAGATATCATATTGTTTATGTGATGATTTATAAAGATTATTAAAATAATTTTTTTGTTTATTATCTAGTGAAGTGTTTCGTATATACGGCGGATTTCCAATAACACAATCAAATCCACCATTCGCAAAAATATTCGAAAATTCATCTTCCCAATCAAATACATTTATCTTTCTAATTTGTTCATCGTCAAACATATCAATTTGTGTATTGTCATAAAAATCAGAGCCGATAAGTGAGTTTCCGCATTTGATATTGTCAGAAAGATTTGGTAAAAGTTGAAGGTCGCTGTGTTTGAAAAGTGAGTTTGCCGATTCAGTATTTTCATTTTCCATCAGTTTCAGTAATAGCGAAAGTTTTGTAACTTCCACTGCCTGTTTATCAATGTCCACACCGAAAATATTATTCAATAAAATTATTCTCTTTTCTTGAATTGAAAGGCGAAATGTCTCTGCATCTACTTGATAGATTTTCCCCTTTTTTAATGCCAATTTGATGTTTGATTTTTTAGTATAAAATTTCAGCCGATCATCTAATAAAAATTGATAAGTTCCGACAAGAAAACTTCCCGAGCCACAAGCCGGATCAAGAATTTTTATTTCATCTATTTTTTCTGGTAATTTATTTTTTATCTTTTCGCCAACTGTATTTTTCACAATATAATTAACAATATATTGGGGAGTGTAATAGACACCACCAGCTTTTTTCACTTCGGGTTTTTCTTCAACTTTTGCTTGGTGTGATGGAGTTAGTCGAATGATTTTTCCCAAAAATTGTTCGTAAATATTACCAAGTGTTTCTATTGGCATAATTGATAATTCATAAGGACATTTCGGATAATAAATTTCTTGTATAATATTTTTTAAAATTTTGTCGTCAATTTCCAGTTCGTTCAACCATTCTGTCTGTTTAAAAAGTCCACTATTGTATTTTTTGTCTGCTTTAATGAATATTTTTACAAGTTTTTGATAAATATTTTCTTCTTTTGTAATATTATTTAAAGTGCCATAAGTTTCCATATTTCTATCTTCGGCAATTCGTAAGAAAATAATTCTATCGATGATTTTTTGCACAGCGGTATTTAGATTATAAATTGACAAATTTAAATTTCTCAGAGCAATATTTTTAGCAATATTATTTCGCCAGTTTTCAATCAGTTTTAGAAATTCGTCATCAACTTCTGTCGTTCCTCTTTTCTTTTTATTTTCGGTAACATATCTGTCAAAACTTCCTTTCAAGATTGAATTTTTAGCGAATGTATTATAAATAAATTCGAAGTTTTTTTCGTATTCTTGATAAGTGCAATAGAAAACTCTAGCGACACTTGCTTTATCGTTTTGGTTTGGTTTAATTCTCGTATCATAGATTGCAAATTCTTCAAAATCTGTAAGGATTGAGAGTGGCACTTTTGCAGTATAGCCGTATCGTCTAATTTGATAAGCAGGGGCGGTATCGTCTTTGATGTTCACTGAGGGTCTTTTTGCTTCCACGAAAAATTTTCGTTCTTTTCCAATTCTAAAACTGTAATCTGGAGCTTTGGGTTTCCCTTGAATTATTACTTTATCTTCACGAACAACATCGCGATAATCTTCGGAATATCCTTCAACATTTCTCACATCCCAATCTAATAATTCAAAAAATTTGTCAATAAAATCAACTCTTGTATTCGCTTCATCATAATTTGAATTTTTATATTGATTGATATTAGAATGAAATTGTTCAATTAAATTTTGTAAATCTTTTACTTTCATTTCCATTTATTTCTCTCTTTGTTTATTTGTATGTAAGATACGAATAATGTGAAATATATTCAATGATAATTTTTTATGGAGTGCATTAAGCGTCTTAATGCGATGTGATGACGAAGTTCATTGCA
>JAOZRH010000082.1 GCA_029931905.1 Fidelibacterota bacterium | reverse complement strand
ACAAAGTCGTTAGAGAAAGAACAAAAGAAAATTTAGTATATAATAGAATTTTAGATATAGTTGAAGAAAAAACTCCTACTGGTACTTCTACTGGTAAGAAAAAGACTTCTGAACTGTTAAACAATAAAATTGACGAAATTTTAAGTCGAGAGAAAATCATTTAAAAATGCAATCTTTAGGTGGATATGTCACTTCTCCAAAAATGTTTATTGGGCGGAATAACATTATTGATGAAGATGGTTTAATGTCACAAAGAATATTTGGACCAATAAGTTCATATAAATGTCTTTGTGGCAAATTATCAATGAGTTTAGATCGTGGTAAAATTTGTCCAAATTGTGGTGTTATTTGTGAATCTAAAAATTTAAGAGTCAAAACATTTGGAAAAATTAAACTAATATTTCCCATCATACATATTAACAAAATAACCAAATTAAAAAAGATATTAAAAAATAAAGTTGAAAAAATCATTGATCCAATTTTTTCAGATTCAACAAGATCTGAAAAACTATATCTTGGTTTAACCCCAAAAGGTGACAACATAAAAATAATTGAAGATTTTCATGATAAAAAACATTATGTCATACCATTAAGAATAACTGGAATATATTCATTTGTTTTATGTTTAAAATACATTGTTAATAACTTTAAAGGTCAAATATCTATTGCTGACGAAATTAGTAATCTTTTTGATAACAATGTTATCAGTAATATCATGATGGTATTACCACCTGAAATTAGACCTGTTGTTTCAGATCCTAAAAAACCTACAACATTAAGAGTAACTCCTGTTAACAAACATTACACAAGCTTATTACAATTAAATAAAAGTTTCAGTATGATTAAATCAAATATTGAAATTGATGAAGAAAATTGGTTAAAAATGATTGATGTTAACTTTAGAGAACAACTTAATGAAGAAATTGTAGAATTAGGAATAATTGAATACGATGAAATAACTTCAAGATATCAATACTATTCTAATTTAGTATACGAAACAGTTTACGAATTAATTTCAAAAAAGAAAGGATTTATTCGATCATTGATACTTTCAAAAACATTAGAATTTTCTGCAAGAAGTGTTATTCGTGCAGAACCTGGAATTGAACCATATCAAATTAAAGTATCAAAAAAAATATTATACAAATTGTGGAGATTACATTTTATTTATTATTTAACAAATATAAAAGAAATCGATTATGATGTATGTTTTGAAGAAATTGTTTCGAAAGATTACGAAGATGTTAAAAATCTTTTTGATGAATTTTTAGAATGGTTTTGTAAATAGTGTACAATCAAAAGGAGGTTTCTTGTATGGGAATACAAAAGGAAAGTTCGTCTAAAATAAAAAAATATGAAGACACATATTGGAAACAAAATGTTCCAGCGATGGAACTTAGACGAACCCTAAATATCTTATTAAGCAACATTAACAATAGTCAAATAACAAAAAATAGTCTCTATAAAAAAATTAGAATCTTAGAAGAAGGAAAATCGATCGAAACATTTACAATATTAAATATGAGATTATACGAAAATAGACCTGAAGAAGGATATATTCAATTTAAAAGATTATCTAAAAAAGCTACAAAACATGTCCATTTTAAAAGCAAGTGTGATATTATTATCACACAATTACCAAAGAAAAAAAAGAAAATAACAGCGATAATTATTGATGTTCATGGTCCAGTTTATTATCCTGATTGGACCAGAAGATATGATGAAAATGAAAAAAATGAAAAAAAACAAGAAATTAATCCCAAAGAAGTTTTTGGTAATATAAATGAGTTTTTAAAACACTACTTTAGAAAAAAAGCCAAATTTGAATTATTAATTTGTGATTTCAATGATATAAATAAAATTTATAGCATTTTAACGGCAAGAATTAGCGATTATAATCATTTCAAAATTAGATCATGTAATTTTACTTTAAAAGATTTTAGAGTAGAAGATGAAATGGTATTGTTATTATTCATTTGGCGTATAACAATTAACTCTGAAACATACTATTCATATCCTTTAAATTTCAATCCTAAAAATCCATTTGTACTTAAAAATAATCAAGAATTAATACTAAACTGTTATGGTAATCAAATAATAGATACAGAGGTTATCGATGTCGAACAAACGACTAATCCTATTTAATCGTCAACCATCATTATGGTCACATTCATTAACCGGAATGGAAATTGTACCATCAGATGATGACGATGACACAATAGGAGTTCATCCTCTATCATTAGAACCATTTAATGCCGATTTTGATGATAAATATTGTCAACTTGTATAGTAATATACCTGACAAAACTCCATTAATTCAGAGAACGTCTAAAACTATTAGTATAAACCGACATCCCTACAAGTTTTAGATAATTCTGATCGAAGCCTAGAAATAGGACCGTGCAACGACTATCCCTTATGGGAGTACACTCAAGTGAGTGGAAACATGGAGCAACCTTAACTTAGGGAAATCATTATGTTAGCAGATGAATAATCTGCAAATTGTACTGGCCAATCTTGGCCCTGAAAAAATAATAATATTTTAAGGTTGAAGATATAGTCTGGACTAGATAGAAATATCTAGCTGATATGAAATTAACAATTTCATACGTGAACAATTCGGGCGACACAATGGCTTTATATGGTATTCATAGTGAAGAAGCTTTAAACGAAATTGAAGAGAAAATATTTCTCCAAAATAGAATTCATTATGAGCAAAATAAAAATTTCTTAGCTATTGTTAGACATGAAGCTTTATTTGCTGCTTATGTTTTAACAATAAATCAAGAAAAAATTAATAAAAACAACGTATTATTTAAAATTAATAAAATAACAGATCTACCTGAAGATATTGATCTTTTTAATAATAATTTATATGATACGGTTTATATTAAATATTCAAACAAATACACTACTTATGGTAATTGTTTATTTAATAAATGGTGTGGATTTGACCACCTAATTTTAGAAAAAGCAATAAACAAAAAAGAATCAAATAATGTTAGTAGGTGGATCTATCGAAATCAAAATCGAAATAAAATTAATTTTTACAAACAATTAAACAAATTAGAAAAATTACTATTTAGCTTCATAAGTATAACTTCTCATTGTCCATCTATCAGTATAACTGATATGATTCAATTGGTTGATGAGAAAACTGAAATGTTATTTAAAAAATTACCTAAAAATAATATAATGTTAGGATATTATTTAAATGAAGCTTTAGTTGATAGATGCATTGAGAATTATGATCATAATAGCATTTTGTTTAAATTGTATACATCAGGTTCGAGATTTAACAAAACACAATTATCTCGATCTTGTATAAATATTGGATTCATATCTAACGATAAAAATATTGTTGTTAAAAAACCAATTAACACAAATTTATTAAAAGGATTAACAGAAGATGATTTCTTTGCTGGTTCACCAGCAACCAGAAAATCAATTAGTGATAAAAGTTTCGTCGTACCACAATCAGGTTATCTTGAAAGAACTATGGTAATGAGTTTATCAATACTTGAAATAGTTGAAGAGGATTGTGGTACAAATAATTGTATCGAAACTGTTATTTCAAGTAAAAATCATGCTAAAACTTTAAGTGATAAATATTATAAACTTCCTGGTTCTAATATGGATTGGGAAGTTTTAGATTATCAAACTGCTAAAAAATTAATAAATAAAAAAATATATTTAAGATCTCCAATAACCTGTCAAACTCCAAATTTAAGAATGTGTAAAAAATGTTTTGGGGAGAGAGAATTTAAAACAAACTATCTCGGAATTGTTGCTGGATCGAATCTGGTCGAAAGATTGACACAGCTAATCTTAAGAACATTTCACACAAGTGCATCAGCAGAATTGACAATAAATAAAGACATTAAAAATTATTTTCAAAACAATCTAATTGATATTAATCACATTAATAATAAATATATTTTGAAAGTTCTTGATTTAAAGAAAATTCCTGAAGAAATTCAATCTATTCCTGGTTATGAAAATATTAATATTGATCAAAATGAAATTATTTTTAATGAATCTAGTAAAACTATCGAAAACAAAGATACTGTTGGTTTGTTACAAGACATAAAACTAATTCTAAAAAAATCATTTAATGTTGATAAACACCCACAAGAATATTATAATGAATTCATGAGAGCAATGTTAACAGTTGGTACTATTTATTCATCATTTGTCGAAATGTTATTTGCAAATATATTTCTAGTGGATGAAGAAAATAGAAAGTTCTGGAGATATTATCCAGATCAATCTATACAGGTTAAACTAGGTGACAAAGATATTGCTAAATACATTAGTAAATTATTAGGTCTTTTATATGAACCTAATAAAAGATCTATTGAAAAAATTGAAGAGACATTTAAAGATTTAGAATTTGATCCTAAAAAACATACAATTTATGAAAAACTTTGGCTAAATCAACTATGATTTTTAACGGCGAGAGATATGTTCTCCGCCGTTATTTATTTTTTCATTAAAACCTCCTGTAATATCTATATATCGATCGAATATAAAATTATAATATATAGATATATAAATTATAATAAGGACATGGTGTTCTTATTATAAATATTCAAAACTAGGAGGTTTTGACATGAAACGTAATTTTGTAACAAGTGTTGTTGGAATTATGGTAACATTGATATCTGTTTCTGCTGCTTATGCACAAAAACAGATTTCACACATTGATACTAATGGATATGCCACTGGTATCGATGTAGATTCGAATGGTCGCATGTATGCGGCTATAGAATTCAACGACGCAAAAGTTTACGAAGTCAAAGGTGACTCTGTAAACAATCCTATTCTTCTCGGTACCATCACTGGTGCTGGAAATGATAGAAATGTTTATGTGTCTCCATTTGACGAAGCTTATGTAGCCGGTGGCTATGTTGGAGCTCTGAGTATCAATGAATCGAGTTTCAATACAGAAACTCAGGTTCAATTCTCGGACCAGGTCGTTGACATTTGGGTCAGCAACAATGGTCGTCATTTTGCCGCTATTTGGAATTCTGGATTCGCAGAATTCACATATGATGGCAAAGTGTTGTGGGAACATGATACTTGGACAACCTACGGTATTACCGGTTATGATAATACCCTAGTCGTTCTTGATACAAATCCAGCTGTTCAGCTGTGGGATGTATCAGAAAGCTCTCCTAACTTCCTCGGGGGTTGGGGAAATACAGCCAGTAATTCAGCCGTTTACAATGGCTATCTCTACGTGACCATGCGTGGAGAGGGCGTTGTAAAGTTGGATGTTAGTGATCCTACTAACATCCAGGTCGTTGCTGAAACACATGAAACCGTGGATGCACGCGGTATTCATGTAGAAGCTGGTAGGGTGTTCGTCGCTGACGGCGACGTGAAGATTTTCGATGAGAATCTCAATCTCATCGAAACACTTTACACAGAAGGCGATGCTAACGACCTCGACATGTTCGGAGCCGGGCATTACCTTGCTGTAGCCGATGGCGACAGTGGTGTACTCATCTATGACGTAACCCTTCCTTCCGAGGAAGAGGAACCTGTAGATGATAATACTCCGTCCTACGAGGATGGATATACTGCTGGTTATGAAGTTGGATACAACGACGGTTTCGCAGCCGGTGTTGAATCTGTACCAGCATGTGTACAGGAAATAACAAATGCAGATCTTACTGCAGCACACGATAGTGGTTTCTCTGAAGGTGTTGCCAGTGTACCAGCATGTGTACAGACATACACAGACGAGGATATCACTGAAGCCCACGATAAGGGCTACAGTGAAGGAATTGTTGCTGGTAAGGCTTCTGTACAGTTCCCAAAAGGATTTGAGATCTGTAAAGATCTCAAAGGTCTGACACCTTATCAGAAAATTAGGGTTCGTCATCTTTGCAAAAAGATGGAGAGAACTCTAAAGAGGATTGAACGTGTTTCTACTGAAAAGAAACACACATGTAAGATTGGTGGACGTCATCACAATCGTCATCACCGTACATGGAATCCTCACCATTACCGTACATTCTACGGTCACATGGGTCACTAGGTGCATCATTACATTAGGGCACTTCGGTGCCCTAATCTTTTTTTCTTCATTTTGATAAAGAAATATCATCTACGTAAAAATAGCAATTTTTTAAGATAGGAGGAGAAATGAAAAAAATTAAATTAGGTCAATTTGATGAACTACTACAGAAAGAACTAAAAAAACAAAAAAAACGAATACCTTCTAAATTTCGTATCAAAAATTTTGAAATAAAAGAAAATATATTTTCTTTTTCGATAAAAATTAGAGGAGAAAAATTTTCTGTATACAGACTTCAATCAGAAGAGGATATCAAAAAAGAAATTCAAACAATAGTAAATCAATTCATTATTTCTAAAATATAAAAGTTGGAGACTATTATGGAAAAAAGACAATGTTGGATGTGTCAAAAATGGGAACAAACCTACGAGGTTAGAGAACGTGGAGAAATAGTAATTGTAAGAGGAAAATGTCCTGCTAAAGAAGGTCATATTGTAAACGATACCGATCCAATTTGTTGGGAATTTAAACCTATTAAAGGAGAAAATAATGGTAGAAGCATTAATAATTCACCACAGTAGTGATATTGATGGTTACGGTTCAGCTTCTGTAGCTATTCAATTTTTAGAAAATCAAAAATTCTATATCAAAACAAAAACTGTACCAATAAATTATAATGTATATGATTTCAATAGAATTAAAAAAATAATATTAGATATTAAACAAAAAAATTATCTTTGGGTTTTTATTGTAGATTTTAGTCTCTCTTCTGATGAAACTAAATGGATAATAGATAATTGTGATAAATTATTTTGGTGCGATCATCATAGTAGTGATGAATTAATTTCAACCATTGAAGAAGTTCAACAATATTTAGTTGAAAATAACCAAAAAATTTACCAAACAGCTGTTATTAATGATAGAAGAAAAAATTACTTTTTCAAATTTGATTTGAACAGGGATAATCCTGAAAAAGCAGCTATTTTATTAACATATGAAATGCTATTTCCAAATGATCCACCAAATAAATATGTACAATATATTAGTAATTTAGATCTTTGGAAATTAGACGAGATTAAAATAGTAAATTTTAGAGAATTTATACATAAACTTCCTTGGAAAAATTATAAAAAATTAAAACATTTTATCTTTAACGGCACGATTCATAAGAGCAAAATACCAAAAGAAGTAGTTGATGAATTAATTGATGTTTTTGGTAGTACATTTCTATCAAAAAAGAAACAACAAATCGAAAAAATATCTTCTCGATTTGTTTTCGGAAAATTTCATAATTACACATGTTGCGTTATTAATAATACAAATAGTGAAATTAATTCCGAACTCTTAAATTATATGTGTATGAATGGTGTTGATATAGCTATGAGTTATTATGATGATCTTATTAACGATGTTCGAGGATTTTCACTCAGAACAATGAGAGATGATATTAACTTAACTGAAATTGCTTCATCACTTAACGGAGGTGGACACAAAAAAGCTAGTGGATTTTCATTACCATTGGAAAAAGGAATAAAACTTGTAAATGAAATCATTTATTAATATTTTGAATGAAAACGAGTTTCTAGACATGTTTGAAACTAAGGATGAATTTGGTGAATATCTTAAAGAAAAATATAAGATTCCAAATATCACATTTAGCAAACATTATAATTCAAAAAAACTTGAATATTTTATAAAAATTCATTTCTTCTTAAAACAAAATATTAGTACAACACCTAATTTCACTCTACAACTTCCAAATCTTTTATATCGAACACAGGTTATTAAACGACTAAAATATTTAGACAAAAATATCAAAAGGTTACTAATAGAACATGTATGATCTTTTTGAAAGTTATATAGAGATTCAAAATTGTATTGAACAAAAATATCAAAAATTTGGTTTGGTTGATACTTATATTTACAAATCATTAGATATGTGGAATTTTCAATATATTTTAAAAACATCACTTTGGTTTAATATTTCACACAAAGGAACATTCAGACCAAATTTTGTTATTAGTATTCAAAACGATATTGAAGAAGAAAAACTTGAAGAAACATTTAAATATCTATTTGAAGAAATTAATAAAAAATTAATAATGTCTATTTAATATTTTCAGGGGAGATTCATTCTCCCCAATTTTCTTATCAATGGTCTAGGAGGCGAAAATGCAAATTAATTTTGTAGAACCTAAAGTCGAAATCAAATATCCTTGGAACTATACAAATGTTGAGAATAAGTACGATAGTTTTCTTAAACAGATAGAAGAATGTGGAAGAATTTGTTATCAATCTTTTGATAAGATAACAGAAAAATCTGCTTTTAAATTTGTACCACGTGTTATTAAAAGAAAACATTGGTCAGTCACAGAACTTGGAACTTTAGATATTATTGTATCTAATAGATTTTTTGAAAATCAATCTTTTATTTTTATGTTTGATGATTGTTTTATTCATCATAGTAAACTTGAATGGGGAGATGATAATGAAACACCAACATTGCTTCACACATCATTAAGAGAAATTTATGCAGTATTTGATAAATTATATAAAGAAGGAGCACATGATGCTCTAAGAATGGTAATGGAATCTATTTATTTAGATAGAGATATCCACCAATACAAAGTAATGCCACATATGATTTTGGAGGATTTGATACCTCAATTAAATGATGAAAAAAAGTTTATTAAAATAGATCCGACAAAAGAAGAAAATAAAAAAATTACAAGATTTGTAACCAAGTTTAGATCACATTTAAATTTCACACATCAACTAGTGCGTCATCGTAAACCAAGTTATCTTCAACTTTCTCGCCGTTATGTAAGGGTTGAAGAAAATTTAGATGTTATTGACCCAACTAAAGTTT
>JAOZRH010000081.1 GCA_029931905.1 Fidelibacterota bacterium | reverse complement strand
GATTCAATATACCAGCCCATTATTTTATCAAACTCTTCACCTTCTGTAAATCCGACTTTTTTATATCTGATAATTCCTTTTTTATCTATAATGAATAAGCTTGGAATTCCTTGTACACCAAATTCTTCTGAAACATTATTGTTAAAATAAATAGGGATTTCATATTTGTATTTTTCGATAAAAGGAGCAACTTTTTCTTTATCTCTATCGGTAGAAATTGCAACAAATTTAACTTCATCATCATTAGAATATTTTTTAACTAATTCATTTAAATGTGGAAATTCTTTTCTACACGGACCACACCAAGTCGCCCAAAAATCAACAATCAAAATTTTTCCTTCCATCTCTTTTGAATTTAGCAAACCACCCTTCAATGATGTAATTTCAAATGCTGGCATCGGCATATCTAATCTATCAGAAAGTAATTTTTCTTTTAATTCTGAACGACCGCCACGAATTGTTTCACCTATTATTGCATTTATTTCGTTTTCTGAATAAACCAAGTTTTTTGCATAAATTCTTAAACTATCTTTCACTTCCTCACTTCCGGGTGTCATTCGCAAAGCCATAATTGATGCTTCTAATGCATTTTGGTATCTATTCATTTTATTTAAAACTGATGCATAATTTAAAAATATACCAGCTTCTTGATATTCACTTAAAATAATTTCATACACATCAATTGCTTCTTCAGTTTTTCCCTGTTTTTTTAAATAAAAAGCATATGTGTCTCGTATCATGCCTCTATACGAAGATAAATATTCAACTTGTTCGTCAACCGTATATCCTCTTGAATTAAAATAAGCCAATCCAGAATCGGCAAAAGCTTGAGAATGTGTAAATTTATTTGCCATTTCAATCAGTTCATTTGTTTTTTTAAAAACACTTTCATTATCTTTATTTTTCCACACGATTGAATTTATTGAAAGGGCTGAAAAAAATTTGTTTTCATATTTCAATAAATGTTTTTTTGCAATTTCAAATTTATCACTATCTGTTAAAATAGTAAGCACCATTGTTCTTTCGGCAATTTCAATTAATTCTCTTTCAGAAAACTTATTCTTTTTAAGTGTTTTAATTGATTGTTCTAAAAATTCAGAATCATCTTCAATCTCAAGAATACTTTTCCTTTCCGGCACTTTAAGAACTTCAAATTTTGCACAATTAAATAATACAACTGTAATTAAAATTAATAGTAAATATTTTTTCATAATTATTCTCCTTTATTCTATAAATTATTATATTTTTTTAATTATTCAAAATGAAAAGAATTAATAATCATTCTTTTCATTTACTTTGTTTTATTATAAATATTTGTCTAAAGTTCACAACCTTGCAGATATAATCAAAATTCTAAAATAAAGCCACCAACTGGAAAGATTTTATATTGTGCTATTGTTTCTCTACTTCCGTCATCATTATAACTATATTCCCACACATTATCAACATTAAATACATTTTGTAAATTTAAATAACCGACAAGATATTTATTTTTCATTCGCACCTTCCATTGAAAAGTCATATCAAATCTATTATATGCTGGATATCTGTGTGTATTAAACTGTGTATCATCGACATACCATTGTCTTAAATCTGTGTAATAAGTCGGTTTTGTGTAAGGTCTTCCGCCCATATATCTATAACTAATGCTTGTAGTAAATTCATCACTTCCTGTCATAACAATAGTTTTAAAAATTGACTGATTTTTTGATTTGCGAATTTTATATCCAGCGACAAGATTCAACACATTTCTATAATCATAATCCCAAGAATACCATTTATTATATCTCATATCTTTTGCTTCGGTTTTTGAAAATGAATAACTAACAATTCCATACCATTTATCAAACATCTTTTTTTGCATAAAAAATTCAATTCCTTTAGATCGAGCAGTTTGTTTATTGACATAATATTCATTGTCTTCATATGCTTGAGAAGTGTCTTTCATTACTGAAGTTAAAGAATTATATATTGGAATGTCGTGATAATTTTTATTAAATATTTCAACGGTCGTTTTTATACTTTCTGTTGGATAATGTTCCAAACCGAGAATGATTTGATCTGAATATTTACTACTAATTGTTGGTTTATTTTCATTTATGTTTAGAATTATTTGATTATAATCTGGTGCTTGATAATGTTTGCCATAACCAAAATTTACAGATGTAACTGGTGAAAACGAATAGCTTAATCCAAGTCGTGGTGAAATCGTTGTTTTTGAATTCATTTCTAGATGATCTAATCGTAGTCCTGTAATTAGTTTTAATTTTGAAGATATTTTTGTAGTAAAAGATATAAAAGCATAATATTTTTGTGTGTTCTCTTTAACATCATTAGTCGCTTCATCAAAAGATTTAATCACATGTTTTGTTGAATCGTTAATATATCTAAACAATGTATCTTTATATGCCTTTTCATCATAATCTAAATCAATATTTTTTGCTTGAGCTCCAAGCTGCATATCAAATTTGTTTGAAAATGCCTTCGAATAGAAAAATTTAACAGCAGATTCGGTTTCTAAATAATCTTTATCAAAACGATCTATTCTTACACTATCTTTAACATATCTATCAATATCATACCAATAATATGAAGCATTTTGATAAACAGTAAATTTACTAAACGACTTTTTATTCCAATTAGTTAATAAAGTTGTTCCAACTGCATATGTATAATCTTTTACATCTACAAATTGTGCACCACGACTCCAAGAATCGCTTTCATTTGCATCAATTGTAATATTATCATTACCATAAACACCATTTATTATTAGTTTGTTATTTTTTGATAATTGATAAACTGCTTTCATCTGAGCATTCCAATAACGCGGAACAGTTGATAATCCAATATTTTTTGTAACCAAATCAAGATAACTTTTATGATAAGTTGCAAGGAATGATCCTTTTTTTGAAATTGGTCCCTCTATGCTTCCACCAACTCCAGCCATTCCCAAATCAACGGTTCCTTGTACTTTATCAGCTCCTTCACGAAATCTAATATTCATAACCGATGAAGCCTTGTCTCCAAACATCGCTGGATAAGCACCTGCATAAAAATCAATATTTTGAACAAATTCTGCGTTAATTAAATTAATTGGACCTCCGCCAGAACCGGGAACTCCAAAATGATTTGGATTTGGAATCTCTATATCATCAATTAAAAATAAATTTTCTCCAGGCATTCCTCCACGAACAATAATTTCATTTGTTTGGTCTGCTCCACTAGTTACAGATGGAATTACTTGCACCGATCGTTGAATATCTCCTTGACTTGCCGGATTCATTCGAATTTCACCCAAATCAATACTTCGTTCACTGACTACAGCTCCTTTTGATTTATGAAATGCCGAAGCGGTTACAGTGATTTCTTCTCCTTCGATAATGGTTTGTTCTAATTCAATATTAAGATTTGTTTGATTTCCAGGGCGAACTTCAATGTTTAGTTTTTTTAATCCACTGTATCCAATCATTGAAAATCGAACATTATACGACTGTGGCGGAATTTGTGTTAATTTAAAATATCCATCTGAATCTGTTATACCACCAAGATTTGTATTTTCCAAAATTATATTCACTCCAATTAGTGGGCTTGCTGTTTTTGCATCAATAATTGTTCCAGAAATTGAACCATTTTGTTTTCCAAATAACAATATCGTAAATAAAATAATGATTATTATAATTGAATTTATTTGTTTTTTCATATTTTTCCCTATTATAGTTCTAAATTACTACCCCAAAGTACCATTAATTAATATTAATTACAAACATTTTTAATATGTATTAAATTTTTTGTATATTTAAAGAAGTTAAAAATAAATAGGAGAATAAAAATGAAAAATCAGATAACCTATTCAGAAGCAAAAGAACTTTTTGATAAATATTTACAAACGGAATATTTACGATTTCATTCACGAGAATCAGAAGTTATTATGAGAGCATTGGCAAAAAAAATCGGAGAAGATGAAGAGTTGTGGGGAATTACGGGATTACTTCACGATTTGGATTTGGATTTGATTGATGGCGATTATAGAAAACACGGATTCAAAACTGTTGATATTTTATTTGATGAGGGATATAATTTACCAATAATAGATTCTGCTATAATTTCTCATGTTGAAGGAATTGAGGGAAACAAAGTGAAAAGAGAAACCAAGTTGGACTTTTGTCTTTCTGCCTCAGAAAATCTCACCGGATTAATTTCCGCCTATGTATTGATGCGACCAGATAAAAAAATAGCTGGATTAAAAGCGAAATCAATTACAAAAAAATTCAACTCAAAATCTTTTGCAGCTAAAGTAAATCGCGATTTTATAAACGATATTACGAAGGTAACTGATTTAGAAAGAAGCGAATTTTTCCAATTGGCAATTGATGCAATGAGTGAAATTTCTGACGAAATAAATATGTAGATTTAAAAAATAACTGGAGAATAATATGGCAAAAATAGCAGTAATATTGGCTGGATGTGGACGAGCAGATGGAAGTGAAATTCACGAAGCTGTCTTAACTTTATTGGCATTGGATAAACGAAAAGTAGATGTAAAAGTATTCGCTCCAAACAAAAATCAAATGCATGTAATTAATCATTTAACAAACGAAGAAACATCAGACACAAGAAATATTTTAATCGAATCTGCAAGAATTGCTCGTGGCGATATTTATGACATAAAAAATGCTAATGTTGATGATTTTGATGCAATTATTCTGCCAGGCGGATTTGGTGCTGCAAAAAATCTTTGTGATTATGCAGTAAAAGGACTTGATTGTGAATTTAATCGAGATGTGGAAAACTTCCTAATCACTGGAATGAAAAAACACAAAGTAATGGGATTTATTTGTATCGCTCCTGTTCTTGGTGCATTCATTACAAATAAATTAAATATAAAAGCAAAATTAACTATTGGTAATGATAAAACAACAGCCAGTCATATTGAACAACTTGGCAATGAGCATATTGAATGTAAAGCAAATGATTGTGTTGTCGACACAAAAAACAATATCGTTTCAACTCCGGCTTATATGTTAGGAAAATCTATTTCTGAAGTAAGCGAAGGAATTGACAAACTTGTTGATGAAGTCGTAAAATTATTAAATTGCTAAGAATATTCAATTCAAAAAAATAAAGGCGAAAATATTCTTTTCACCCTTACACTTTATTTAAAATCTTTTTATAAAAAATAATTACTTATAAAACTCACAATTTTTAACTAACTGAACACCATTTTTATTAATTGAAGTTAAAATTCTTTGTGCTCGTTTAAAAGAACGAAATCTAGATGGATTAAAATCTGAATCTGATTCGTTGAAGCTATTTATTACTACAGGTCCTTTTTGATGAATATATTTACCGTTACCAATATATATTCCAACATGAGTAATTCTTTCTCTACCATTTTTCTCATATCCAAAAAACAGCAAATCTGCAGGTTGCAATTTTTTATATTCTTCTGCATTTTCAATAATTGTTTCACCAACAAATACCTGCTGTGAAGCGTCCCGAGGTAGAATAATTCCGTTCATAAAATAAGCAGTTTTTGATAAGCCACTACAATCTAACATCTTTGCTGAAGTTCCTCCCCACAAATATGGTTCGCCTAAAAATTTATATGCAACATTAAGAATATTTTCAGCAGTTGGATTGGTTTTACTTTTCCATAAATCGAAAGATTCACATTGATTTGAAAGAACATATGCTTGACGACCATCAGGATATTCCACTTTAGTAAAGCCATCTTTTTTGCTTATATATTTTAATAAATCAGCCATTATCAATCCAGAAACTCGTGTAGAATTTACATCAGGTTTTGAATATGAAAATCCAGTTTCTTTCAAAAATATTATTTTTTTTGAATCTTGCCAATCTTTATATTCTGTTTCATTCATTGTTACAAGTTCATTACCATTTAACCAACCCAAATAATTATCTGTTGTTTGAACATAATAATATTCATTTTTTTTGTAAATTCGTAACGGGTGTCCCAATAATGATTGTGTCAATAATTCTGACGCATGTTTTGCTTCTGCCCGAATATTACAAACCGAAGCATTAACAATTCCGTAAATTTTCCCTTCCAAATCTTTTGACGGTAAAATTGTGATTTTATCTTGAATGGTAATTTCTGATTCTTTCATTTTGCTCAAAAGCTCGTTTTTTGCATCTAAATTATTCGTTTCACCAACAAGAATTATTTTTCCACCATCTTTTTCAATAGAAACATTAAAGATCGCCACTCTTGAATCCGGTGCATATTCATGTTTTACTTCATCAATATTTTTTTCTGCATCATTAATTTGTTCACTTTGACATGCAAAAAACATCAATACAAAAATAAGCAAAAATAATTTGTTAAATATTTTCATTATCCACCTCACTTTAATTATAATTCTGATAAAATCTTTTCAAGTTTGTTTGTAATTTCTTCAAATGCTTTCGATGTTACAGATTCTGGATATTTTAAAACAATTGGTGTACCATTATCACCACATTCTCTATTTTTCATTTCCATTGGAATACTTCCGAGAAATTCAACATTCATTTCTTTTGCCATTTTCTTCCCACCATCTTTACCAAAAAAATCAACAGTTTTTCCACAATGAGGACAAATCAAGCCAGACATATTTTCAATTACAGCAATCTTTGGAATATTTAATTTTTTTGCCATATTGATTGCACGACGACAATCTTGAATTGAAACTTCTTGTGGTGTTGTAACAATAATTGCAACTTGTGGATGTGTTTTCTGAACCAATGTTAATATTTCATCGCCTGTTCCGGGTGGCAAATCTGATAATAAAATATCAAGTTCACCCCAAACAACATCTGATAAAAATTGAGTAATTACTCCAGTTCGTAATGGTCCTCTCCAAATTACTGCTTCGTCTTTTGGAATCATTGGGGCTATAGAAATTAATTTTAAGCCCTCTTTTTCTACAGGAAAAATTGTTTGTTTATCCTTAGCAAATGGTTGTCCATTTTCACCAACCATTTTTGGAATATTTGGTCCAGTAATATCCGCATCCAACAGACCAACATTTTTGTTATTTCTTAATAAAGTATAGGAAAGGTTTGTGGAAACTGTGCTTTTTCCAACCCCTCCTTTTCCACTAAATACTACAATTCGTTTCTTTATAATTGCTAAATTATCTTTTATTCGTTTTTCCTGATCATTCTTTGTTTGATTAGGTACTACAGTTTGTGTTTTCATATATTATCCTTCTTTTTAACAACTTGTAATTTAATTATTTTTTTAATTATTAAGTAGAATTTTAATAATTATTTTTTATCGATTAATTCTCTCAAATGCAACCTCACCGTATCAAAATACGGACTATCAGAATAATTTATCAAAATATTTGTATAAACCGTCTCGGCATTATCTTTTTCATTTAGAAAATATTCTAAAAATTCTCCATATTTTATCATAAAATAATCGCCGTAATTTGTTTGAATTAATTTATCCTTATATTTATTCCAAAAAATATTTTCCACATCTGTTTCATTCATAATTCGCAAAATCGTAATATATCTCATCGATATTATTGGATTAATTTCTGAATTTTGTTCCAACATTTTTTCCAAAATTAATTTTGCTTCAATTAATCTATTTTGATGTAAATATCTTTCCGCCAATAAAAAATCTTCCAAAATATCAGAATCTTTTTGAAGAGTTTCAAATAAAAATCTAAAATTCAACAAATCATTATATAGATTGTGATATTCACCAATCAATGCCAATGAAGTTAAAATGTTTTTTTGTAGCGAATCGGTTGTTCCAAAAAGATAATCCAATTGATTTTGTTTCAACATTAATTCGTCTTCTTCTTTTACAGTAAGTTTATATTTCATTGGTGCATCTTTTATAAATTTTTGAGCATTTTTTCGATCACCTTTCGCAATGTGAACATCAACAATTCGATTTAGAACGACAATCCGTTTCTCTCGTTTAATTTTATTTAATGATTTGAAATAATCACTCAGAGCATTGTCAAAATCATTTAAAATATTGAATCTTATCTCACCAATTTGATAATATGCTTCCGCTTTTAGACTGGAAATTTTTGAATAAGTTGATAGTGAATCATAAATGGACAATGCTTTCTGTAATTGATTGTTTTTTTCTGTTAAATTATATGTAAACTCAATTTTTGTAAATTTATTTTCGAAGGGTGATTTTACAATATTTATAAGCGTTGATTTTTTTCGAAAATTCATCTCATAATTTTTTCCAATTAAAAGTAACATTTGCGAAATATCTTTTGAATTTTTTGAATGCTTTAAAAAATAATTAATTGTTCGAATTGAATGTTCATATTCCTTAATATTATGCAATTGAAAAGCGAGATTTTTCAACTCCTTAAAAGGAATTTTTAAGTATTTAGGCGAATTTATTAAAATATCAATTGCTTCATCATATTGCGAAATATTAAAATATAAATTGGAAAGTAACAAGCGAATATCAACACCAATGGCTTCATCGTTTTTCCTGTCAATCAAATTATCAATTAAAATTGGAAAAAATTCTTTCTTCAATTCTATCTCATACAATTTGTTTTTAATTCCATCGATTTGCTTACCATTATTTTCAAAATAATGTATAATTTCATTTGCAAGTTCTGTCCAATTCTGTCTATTTATCAAAAAAGAAGCTAG
Source organism: Fidelibacterota bacterium (assembly GCA_029931905.1). Lineage (GTDB taxonomy): Bacteria > Fidelibacterota > Fidelibacteria > Fidelibacterales > Fidelibacteraceae > TCS52. The sequence continues at coordinate 268 of JAOZRH010000081.1, read as the reverse complement.
TGGCAAAGTCAAAATATTTTCGTCATTAACTTCTTTGCGAATAAATTTTACAATATCATCTAAATGTTCAAATAAATTATATTTTATTGAATATCTAAAAATTAAATCTGCATTATACTCTTTATTTCTCCTATTTTTTAGAAGCTTTTTCCAAATTAAATTCGCATCATCTATTCTTTGTTTATAATAATATAATGCCCCTAATTCTATTTCATCTTCGTTATTTAACTTGTGTTTTGTGTTCCACTTTTCTATAATTTCAATTGTT
>JAOZRH010000009.1 GCA_029931905.1 Fidelibacterota bacterium | reverse complement strand
GGTGGATTTAATGCGGGGTTTGAAATTGCTTCAATAAAATATAAAAGTGAACATTTTGCCGTTACTTTTGGTAGAGATTATTTTGTTCAGGGGTTAGTATTGTCTGATAATTTACTTTTTTCAAATTATAATTATTCATATGATCAGTTATTATTAACATATAAAAATAAATTTTTAACGGCTAGCACATACTATTTACAATTAAATAATTTTGGTTCCAATAATAGGCATCTAAATGGTCATCGATTATCTATCAATTTGTTTGATAAGGGGTATTTGGCTTTTAATGAAATTATTTTATATGGAGGTGAAAATAGGCAATTTAATATTATGTTGATGAATCCGTTTATTAATTATTACATATATCAAAAAAATACTAGAAATTTTGAATCTAATTCAATTCTTTCAACTGAATTATTTTTGCAACATAATAATATGTTCTTTTATTCTGAATTATTACTTGATGATTTTCAACTTGATAAAGAGGTCGTGAGTGATTTGGAACCTAATGAATATGGATTAAATATTTCTATTGGTGTGAAAAATATTTTAAAAAATATAAATTGTTCAATAAATTATACGAAAGTAGCAAACAGAACATATAATGCTCCTGAAAAGGATTATGAAAAATATATTAATAAAAATTATCCGATAGGACATTTTTTGGGTAATAATTTTTGGGAAATTAAATCTAATTTACAATTAAAATCTAAAAAATTTACAAACGAAATTGATTTCTATTATAGAGAATATGGTGAAGAAGCTTTGTACGGTGAATTTAATAAGGATTATATGGATTCTACTGTTACAATGGAAGATGGATATGAAGAAAACTTTCCTTTTGGTCCAATAACAAATCAATTAGGAATTACTGCCAAAGTGTATTACGAAATAAATGATTATTTTATGGTAAATTTTAAAACAAGTTATTGGTTTAAAGAGGATTTTTTAGACAAATTTAATTTTATGATTGGTATGACCTTTCATTTATAAATAATATTCTATATTAAGAAAACACTACATTTTTTGTAGTGTTTTTTTTATTGTGTAAAATATTTGTATATTACGAAAGATGAATTTAGGTGTTTATGGTAATAGAAAAAATTCTTAAAGAAAAATTTGGATTATCTAAGTTTCGACCAAATCAAAAAAAGATAATCAAATCGATTCTTGATGAAAATGATACAATAGCAATCTTGGCAACTGGTGGCGGTAAGTCGTTATGTTATCAATTGCCAGCAGTAATGTTTAAAGGGATTACAATAATTATTTCACCACTAATTGCTTTAATGCAGGATCAAGTTAAAAATTTAAATCAAAAATCGATAAATGCTACTTATTTTTCATCAACTCTTTCCAAAAAAGAAACACAAGATAGATTTGAAAAATTATCAAAAAACAGATATAAGATAATTTTTGTTGCTCCAGAAAGATTAAATAATGAAAAGTTTAAAAGCATTATTTCAAAATTAAAAATTGAATTTATTGCAATAGATGAAGCACATTGTATTTCTCAATGGGGGCGAGATTTTAGACCAAGTTACAGAACAATTGGCAAGTTCATAAAAGAAATGAATATTTCTAGAGTTGCGGCATTTACAGGCACAGCCACATTCAATGTTGTTGAAGATATTAAAAAGTTTTTGAATTTAAAAAATACAGAAATTTTCAAATCGACTTTTGATCGTCCTAATTTAAAATATGTTGCACTAAAATGTAAAAAACAGACAGATAAAATTGCATTATTAAATAAAATATTGAAACAAATTTCTGGTTCTGGAGCAATTTATTGTGCCACGAGAAATAGTGTAGAAATGGTTGGGGAATTATTGAGAGAATGGCATTATTCTGTTGGAATTTATCATGCGGGATTAACTTCTGTTCAAAGAAATACTATGCAGAGAAAATGGATTAATGGAGAGATATTGATTATTGTCGCAACAAATGCTTTTGGAATGGGAATAGATAAACCAGATGTAAGATTTGTAATTCATTATCATATGCCGGGAAATATGGAAAATTATTATCAAGAAGCTGGTAGGGCAGGGCGAGATGGAAAAAGTTCATATTGTATTGCTTTATATTCACCTGATGATAAAATAATTCAGGAGTATTTTATAAATTCCAAATATCCTGATATTGAAGTTGTAAAAAATAAATATTCTGAAATAGAAAATGAACAAATAATAGTAGATGAAAAAATAATTGAAAATCCGGCTATTAGGTTATTGTTAGATTATAATTATATTGAAAATATAGATGGGATTTTTTGTACCGTTTCGGATAAACAAATTTCCGAAATTGAAATTAAATTAGGTTCTATTGTAAAATATAGAGAAAATTTAATAGCTCGATTAAATAAAACTATAAGTTATTTTGAAGATTTTATATGTAGAAGACGAGTGATATTGGAATATTTTGAGGAGAATTACATGTTTTTATCTTGTGGTGGATGTGATTCTTGTTTGAAATGGAAAGTTGAAGATATAAAAAATGATAATTTACCAAATGATGATGAAATTAATTTTTCAATTGATTTAATAAATTTTATTTACAATGAGTTAGAAAAAAACAAAACAGTAAATAGAAAAATACTTCAAGAGAAAATAATTTCAAATTTTATTAAAATTGATGATTTTTCACTAAAAGATTTAAATTTAATTGTCAGTATTGCAATAAGTGAGTTGATAAAATTAAATATAATAAAAAAGAAAATTTTTTTTAATGAATTATATTTAACTGAGTTTGGATTGGAATGTATAAAAAAACAATATATTCCTTCGATAGATATAATAATTTTTCAAAGATACAAATATATGAAACATTTGGAAACATTTTCAGATTGGTTAATTAAATTTTTGGAAAGTAAAAATGTTAATGAATTGAATAAATCTCAAATATATGATATTGTTATTCAACAAAATATATCTTTTGACGAATTAGAATTGATTACCGAATGGAATGAAAATGATATGTTTAATTTTGGAATAAATATTAAAAATGCTTTAGAGGATGTTTCAAAAGATCATTTAGATGGTATTTATTTGCAATTAATAACTTTATTAGAAGAACATAAAAGTAGAGATGAAATCGAACATTTTTTAAAAATTGATGATAATATTTTTAATAGATTGGAAAATAATATTAAAAAATCAAATAAAAGTATTTCAAATATAGAAATAAAAGGTTAAATTAAAATATGAAGAAAGAAATTATGAAATTATTTTTTAAATATGTTGTGAACAGTTTTGTTATTGTGTTGATTGGCTGTTTAATAATACTATTTTTTGTGTTACATTTTAATAAAGATTTGCCTGGTTTGGAAGAGTTGGAGCAGTTTAATCCTAATTTAGTATCTTCCGTATATTCAGTCGATGGCGAAGTGTTGAAAGAGTATGCAACTGAAAATAGAGTTTTAGTGCCTTTAGATGAACTTTCGGATACATTAATAAATGCTTTATTGTCAACTGAAGATAAAAATTTTTATAATCACTGGGGAATGAATGTAAAAAGAACATTAATAGCGGCAGTAACTAATGTAATATTTTCTAGGAAATCTCCACAAGGAGCATCGACGATAACTCAACAATTAGCGAGAACGCTATATTTATCAATGGAAAAAAACTATATTCGTAAAATTAAAGAGTTAATTGTTGCTATAGAAATTGAAAAAACATATACGAAAGATGAAATTCTCGAAATGTATTTAAATTCTGTTTTTTGGGGGCATAGTTGTTATGGTATTCAATCCGCTTCGAATTTTTATTTTGGAAAGAATGCCTATGAATTGGATTTGGGTGAAATGACAATGTTGATAGGGATTTTACCTGCACCAAATCCTTTTTCTCCATTCAATCATCATAAAAGAGCAACGAGACGCAGAAACATTGTCTTAAATAATATGCTGGAAGAGGGTTGTATTACAAAATTAGATTATGTAAAGACTATTAATAAAATAACAAATACTATTGAACAAAAAGATATTGGTATTGCTCCATATTTTACTGAGGAAATTAGACAAGAAATTGCTGGAAATGAGAGTTTCAATATTCATAAAGATGGACTTAAGATATATTCTACACTGAATAGTGTGATGCAAAAGAATGCGGAAAAAGCATATTCGGAACAATTAGATTATTTACAAAAAAGATTAGATAAAAGATTGAAACAAAATGTATTTTTGTTAAGAAAATTATATGAAAAATATTATCCTAATAATAATATTCCAAATGTTTCAAATGATTCTTTATTGACATTATTACCGTCTAAATGTAAAAAAGTTCAGGGTGCATTTATTGCAATGAATCCAAATAATGGTGCTATTCTTGCAATGATTGGCGGTGCTGATTTTACTGAAAGTAAATTTAATCGTGCAGTACAAGCAAAACGACAACCAGGTTCTACATTTAAACCGATTGTATATACTGCGGCTATTGATAATGGATATTCTGCATCAACACAATTATTAAATCAACCTGTTGCGATTAAACAACCAGATGGTTCAATTTGGACGCCAAGTAATTATGATAATTCTACTGGAGGATTGACAACATTACGATCAGGGTTACAACATTCAACAAATTTAATAAGTATAGCAATTGTACAAGAATTAATTACTCCAAGTGTTGTAATTGATTATGCTCATAAAATGGGAATTACAACATATTTACCGGCATATTCATCAATTGCTTTGGGCTCTGGAGATGTTTTAATAAAAGAAATGGTTTCTGCTTATTCAATATTTCCAAATCAAGGAATCTGGAATAAACCATATATGATTGAGAAAATATTGGATAGACAAGGAAATGAAATATATAAAAGTCCACAATTTTCTAAAGAAGCATTAAGTAAAGAAACGGCATATATTATGTTGAATATGATGCAAACTGTTATTAAGAGTGGTACAGGTGGAAAGGTAAGATGGAAATATCATTTTTATTATCCAGCAGGGGGTAAAACAGGAACCACTAATGATTTTACAGATGCTTGGTTCATTGGTTTTACTAAAGATATTGTTGCTGGTGTTTGGGTTGGTGTTGATGATCCTGCGGTATCATTGGGTAATGGAATGAGCGGAGATAAGGCAGCATTACCAATTTGGGCGAAATTTATGAAAAGTACTTATGATAGTCTTGGATTGGCCAAAAAAGAGTTTATACGACCAGAGGGTGTTCGTGAATATAGAATTTGTAAGGAATCAAAAAAACTTCCAACAGAATTTTGTCCTGTTGAGACAGAAATATTCAATGTAAAAGATGCTCCAAAAACGAAATGTAAAATTCATGGAAGAGATGTAAAAAACAAACATTCTGATATTGATTTCTAATTATTTAAATGAAACAAATAATAATAATATTTTTAATGTTTACGAATTCATTATTTGGATTGGAATGGTTTTCGTTATCATTATTGGATTGTGGGCTTGGTTATGTGAATACAACCAAATCAATATCGGTTCAGTCGTCATTAATTAATCCTGCACTTAACAATAAGAATAATCAAATTAATTTTAGTTATACTCCAATTTATCCCGGATTTAACATAACAGAATTAAATTTAAATGCTGGATTTAATATTGGGTTTTTCCATCCAAATATTCATATTATTTCACAACAACATTCAAAAATGAACAATGCTTATTTATCTATAAATCATGATGTTGTAAATACCGAAAAAATGAAAGTTGGGGTAGCAATTAATTATAGCAATGCAAATATAAAAGATTATTCAAATTATAATTCTTTATCAACTTCGGTTGGTTTATTATTAATTCCTCACAATATTTTTAGAATTGGATTGTCATATTTACATTTTTACAATTATCAATTTGATAAAAATGAATTAGATTTAATTGATCCAAGCATTATTTTTGGTATTTCTTTGTTGCCTGTAGAAGATGTAGATTTGTTTTTTGCGATACAAAAGAGTCAATATTTACCGTGGGCAGGAAGTTTTGGAATCAAATTACAACATTGGGATTTTTTCTATTATTCAATTTCTTATGAAGGTTTTTCTGAAATTATTAAAGGTGGTGTTAATTTTAAATTTAAAAATTTTAATATACAGGAATCTCTGCAATGGCATTTAGATCTTGGGCTATCTCATTCATTATCATTGTTTTATTCTTTTTAAATTGTAGTAGAATTTTTGGAGATGATTTTTCTGATTCTACACTGTTTTTAGAGGGAATAAGTTCTGAAAGGGCACAAGAAATTTATACAAATGGATTTGGTATGTTTCGCTCTAAAGCATCGATAACGGAATTTAATCAAATTAAAACTCAATTTTATGTTGATTTGTATTCACATTTGAAGATATTTCATCAAAATATTTTATATTCAGATAAAGTGATTAAAAATTTAAATTCAATGATGATTTATTCTGGAAGATTTTCAGCGGGTATCGGAAGAGGATCTGTAAATATTGCAAAAGGATTTGTAGTTGGAAATCAATTTATGCGATTTACATCTAATGTTTCGCAAAATTTTCACATTTCAAATTACAAAATTCAAACAAAAAATTATGATTATTATAAAAAACTAAAACATATATCTTATACTGGCAAAAAAATAAGAGTTAGTTTTGCTGATTACGCTAATATTTTTATTTCTTCTGGTGAATTTATAAATAATGATGATATTTATGGAATGGCAATATATTACGAGAAAAATAATTCTTTATTTGAATATTGGATTAGAATGAAAAGAGATATTACTAAATTTAATATTAATTTATCGCATTCAGATAATCATTTAAATCATTTGAATATTGGATTATTACAGCAATTTGAAAGTTTTAAATTTAATTCATCAATAACAAAACTTAGCAGTAATTATAAATCATTTGATAACGATACAAAATGGGGGTCGTATTTGGATTCAGAGGGAATAGGTTTTATTAATGGTTTAGAATATTCAAATTCAAAAAATTTAAAATTAAAAAGTGTTTTTGTTTTTGCAAATGAAACAGATGTTAATAGTAAGAAATGGATTAATGAAGTAAGATTAACATTTGATCAGATAAAATTTTTAGTTACTTATCAAATAAAAAACCAAGATATTTTAGATAATTCTGATGATTTTCCATATTTGTTATATAACACAAATTATATTGAAGATGTTTTGTTATTTAGAACTGATTACAAATATTCAAAATATTTATTTTTACAATGGAGTAATTATTATTCACCAGCTGATAAATTTTCATTTCTTACTTATTTTAGGTTAAAATATAAAACTAGTAAATATCATTTTCTTGCACAATATTCTTTTGGAGAAAAAAAGACATCAAACATTTATTTTACAAGACCTTTGTATTATCCATATTATTTAATTCAACGATTGAATGAAAATTCTACATATTTGGATTTAAATTTTGGATATGTGTTGGGATATTCTGTTTTTAATATACTTTATAAAACGGATTTTGTTGATTATGAAATTTCTTGTCAAATACAGATTGATTTTAAAAAATAATTAAGTATATTATACAGATATTTTGAAGGAAGGATTATTTACAAATTGAATAAAATAAAAATATTTATTTTAATAAGTATCATGTTTTTGATGACAAATGTGTTGTTGGCTGATTCAATAAAAATCAGACGATCTTCATTTGATAGCACAGAATATGTTTTTTCATCTCAATTATATAACTATAAATGGATATCATTAAATCATTTTTTTAAAACTTTTGGCAATGATTTTAGTATTAATTATGACAATTGGACTTTAAATGCGAAATTAAAAAATCACAAAATAACTTTTTATGGTGGAAGTGCGTATTATAAAATTGATGATAATTTATATCACCTACCAATGCCGATTGAAAGAGTTGGTAATGGACTTTATATTCCATTATTTGAATTTATTAGAGTGCTAAAAACACATTTTTATAAAACAATCAAATATAATAAAACGATTGATGCAATTATTCTCACGCCAGGAAAATATTCATTAGGATTAATATCAATAAATGAATTAAGTAATGGTACGATGATTAATATTGAAGCAGATACTTTATTTAATAAACAACATTGTAAAATTTGGGATAATGATGGTTGGTTATATTTTACAATTTATGGTGCAAATATTGATGTTAATAAAACAAAAGAGAAGTATTCATATGGACATATAAATGAAGTTGATGTGAGACAAGCAAATGAAAGTGTGCAATTATCATTTAAATTTCGTAATAAATTTTCAAGTTATGATTTCCATATAAATGAGAAAACAAATTCTATTACAATTAATGTCAGAAAAGAAAAAACAAAAGATGAAGTTGTAAAAAAACGTTCAAAATGGTTAATAGATACAATAGTATTAGATGCAGGGCATGGTGGGAAGGATCCTGGGACTGTTTTGGGTCGTTTACATGAAAAAGATATTGCGTTGGATATTGTGTTGCAATTGGGAAAAATGTTAGAAAATAATCTTGGTGTAAAAGTTGTATATACTCGAAAGACAGATAAATTTATTCCTCTATGGAAAAGGCCACAAATTGCAAATGCGAATAATGGAAAATTATTTGTTAGTGTACATGTAAATGGTGTAGATAATAGTCCGGGTACTTATGGTACCGAAACATATTTATTAGCTCCAAGGGGAACAAAAAAAGCTATTGAAATAGCGGCTAAGGAAAACAGTGTAATCCAGTTAGAAAAAAATCAAGATAGATATAAGAACATGTTATCACCACAACAATATATTTTAGCAACGATGGCACAAAGAGAATTTATGAAAGAGAGTTTAGAATTTGCCCAATTAGTTGAATCAAACTATTCCAACAGATTAACATCAAAAAGTAGAGGATTGCGACAAGCAGGTTTTATCGTTTTGATTGGTGCTTCGATGCCTAGTATATTAACTGAAGTTGGATTTATTACAAACAAAAAAGAGAGAAATAATTTGGCAAAATATTCGTATCGTAAAAAAATTGCTACATCGTTATATGATGCTATTTTAAAATTTAAAACTGAACAAGATAAAAAAATTAATGAGATACGATGAATAATAGAGTAAAATTGCCAATTGGAATATTTGATAGTGGTTTGGGTGGATTAACTGTTTATAAGCAAGTTAGAAAAATATTACCAAATGAAAATATTGTATATTTTGGTGATACTGCAAGGGTTCCATATGGATCAAAAAGTAAAAATACAATTATTGATTTTTCTACTCAGATTACAAAATTTTTAAATGAAATTCCTGTTAAAGCTATCGTTGTTGCATGTAATACAGCTTCAAGTTATGCTTTGGAAATTTTAAAAAGTATTGTAACAATTCCAATTATTGGTGTTGTTGAACCGGGTGTGAATGCTGCGAATAAGCAAAATAAAAAAAATAAAGTTGGTGTAATTGGTACAACTGGAACAATAAAAAGTAATTCATATAAAAATACTTTTAAGAAAATAAATCCGAATGTTACTGTTTTTTCTAATGATTGTCCATTATTTGTTCCACTTGTTGAAGAGGGCTGGATGAATCATTCTGTTACTTATCAGATTGCTGAAGAATATTTAAAAGGGTTGATAGAAACAGATATTGATTCGTTGATTTTAGGGTGTACCCATTATCCATTATTAGAAGATGTTATTAGAAAAATTTTACCAGATTCAATTCAAATAATTAATTCTTCAACGGAAGTTGCAAGAGAGATTAAGAGAGTTTTGGAGAATAATAATTTATTAAATATTTCTAATAACGAAAATGTTACAACAAAGTTTTTTGTGACGGATTATCCTCAAAAATTTATTAGTATAAGTAAAAATATTTTAGGACATTCTTTAGAAAATGTGGAATTAATAACAACAGAATATTTAGATAAATTTTCAGAAAAATAGATTTGGATTACTTAAAAGAATTATATTCTCGTCGCGGTGGCGGAATGAAGTTTGGTCTTGAAAGAACAATCAAGTTTATTGATTATTTAGACAATCCCCAAAAAAAATTCAAATCAATTCATGTAGCTGGAACTAATGGAAAGGGTTCAACTGTTAATATTATTGCAAAAATATTAGAAGAATATGGATTAAAAGTTGGAAAATTTATATCACCACACCTCGTAGATTACAATGAGAGAATACAAATCAATTCACAAAAAATTAGTGAACAAAATATTCAAAAGCATTTGACAAATTGGAAAGAATATTTAGATACAGAAGAGATAACTTTTTTTGAAATTACGACAGGATTGGGGTTGAAAGAATTTGCTGATAACAGTGTAGATGTTGCCGTAATTGAAACTGGGCTTGGCGGAAGATTGGATTCAACAAATATTATTGAAGCTGATGTTTCCGTAATAACAAAAATTGCATTTGACCATACAGGAATTCTTGGCGATACTTTAGAAAAAATTGCTAATGAAAAGGCAGGGATAATTAAATTTAAAAAACCAGTTATTACAATTGAACAAAATGAAAAAGTGTTGAAAACATTTGCAAAAAAAGCCAAAAAAATGCAAACGAGTTTAAAAATTGTAAAACCATTTAAATTTATTACAAATGTACATTTCAGTAATAAATTGATGAAATTTAATATAGTTGAATATGATGAATTATTTGAAACTGATTTAATTGGTTATCATCAAATAGAAAATATTGCGTTAGCAATTAAAACTGTAGAATTATTTTTAAAAAAGAAACTTGATAAAAATATATTAAAAAAAGCGATTAGAAAAATAAAATGGCAGGGCAGATTTGAAACTATTTCCGAAAAACCTCAAATAATATATGATGTGGCACATAATTATTCTGGAGTAAAATCTTTAGTTAAAATAATAGATAAAATTTATCCAAATAAAAAAATAAAATTCGTAATTGGAATTTTGAAAAATAAACAAATTGAAGAGAATTTAGATTTAATAAGTGAAAAAGCAAAAAGCATTTCAATTGCACCGATAAATAATAGCAGAAGTTATACTTTTGCAGAATTACAAGAAATTTTAAAAGAAAAGTCAAATATATCAATTGTTAAAAATATAAAATTGGCAATTGAAAAAGAATTAAATTCATCAAATGATGATGATGTAATTTGCATTTTTGGTAGTCATTATATTGCCGAAGATGTTTATAAATTTCAGAAGTAATTAACCAATTTTCATAGCATCGCGGACTTTTTCCATTGTTTCTTTTGCCACTATTCTGGCTTTATTTTCACCGTCATTCAAAATATCTTTTATTAATTCTGGATTTTTATTTAATTCTGATCGTTTATTTCTGAAATCTTCAAAATAGGTAGATATTTTTTCTGCACACATTTTTTTACAATCTACACAACCCAATGCCCCAGATTTACAATTTTTTTCGATTTCTTCAGTGTTATTTTGGTTGAATACTTTTTGATATGTAAATATTGTACAAACTTCTGGATGTCCGGGATCGTTTTTGCGAATCTTTTTCGTATCAGTAACAGCTTTACGAACTGACTGCCAAATTTCTTCTGGAGAATCTGATAATGAAATTGTATTGCCAAGCGATTTTGACATTTTTGCCTTTCCATCTAATCCCGGAAGTCGTGAAAAAGTTGTTAATTTCGCTCTTGGTTCTACAAATGTTTTGCCATAAATTTTATTAAATTTTCTCGCAATTTCACGAGTGATTTCTACATGCGATGCCTGATCTTCTCCAACTGGAACAAGCTCACCTTGATATAATAAAATATCGGCTGATTGCAAAACAGGATAACCAAAATGTCCATAAGTAATATTATCTAATTTTAAATCACGAACCTGTTCTTTTAGCGATGGATTTCGTTCTAATCGTGCAGTTGTGATTAACATTGAAAATAGCAAATGTAATTCTGCATGCTCTTTAATTTGTGATTGACGAAAAATTGGACTTTTATTCGGATCTATTCCAGCAGATACCCAATCTTTTACCATCTCAATTGTATTTTTGTAAATTTCAGATGTGTCAGTATTTGTTGTTAAAACATGATAATCTGCAATTAGATGAAAATTGTTATATTCTTCTTGTAATTTCACCCAATTTTCTAAAGCGCCAACAAAGTGTCCAATATGTAATTTCCCAGTTGGTCGCATTCCAGATAATATTCTTTTTGTCATTGTTATATTTCCTTTTGTAATAATTGTTTTAAATGAATGTCTTTAGAGTAAATTTTCTATTGAATAAATTCCTTCTACCATTTTGAATAGTTTTTCAGAATATAATTCATCATCTTTATCTAATGAATTTATTTTCATTTCACTTGAAGAATGAATATAAATTGGTGATTCTAAAATAAATGCAACATGAACAATTGATCCATTTTCATTTTGAAAAAAAACAAGATCGCCAGGTTTTGCATCTTTTAATTCAATTTTATAATCTTTTACTAATTTGATTTGTTGACTTGCATCTCGTGGAATTGCAATATTTTGTATTGATAAAACAGTTTGAGTTAATCCCGAACAATCAATTCCAAATTCAGTTCGTCCACCCCATTGATATGAAGTTCCGAGAAAACTTTTTGCAATTGAAATGATATTTTTACGGATATTAGTTTCTGTGATTTGTGACTGTTTTAAATATCCAATATTTTTATTTGTTAGATAAACTTTATATAATTCGTCTTTTTTTTCTATAATTGGAAATTTAACACCTAAACTGGCATTTGAAATTTTATTATTTAACTTTTCATCAGAATATATTGCAGTAAATGGTTTATGAATTGTTAAATGTTCCATTTTTTTGGTTTGTTTATAAAAATCATCATCTATTTCAATCAAAAAGAAATTTTGTGTCCAACCAATATATCCATCTGGTAATTTTAATTTTATCCAATCACCTTTTTTATCTAACATTTCAACAAGTTCCCACATTATTCCCTGTGTTACAACTTGAGATTGAAATGATGGGTTATCATAAATATTTGCGAATGTTGTTTTTACTATTTTTTTCATTTTTCACCTATTTTTTTTCAAAATTATAACTATATAGTTTACAAACATTTTTCATTAATTAATATGATTTATTTATAAAAATGATTACTTTATTAAGTTTGTTATTATATTAATAATTGTAGGAGGAAAAATGTTAATACAAATGATTTTTAATCCGAATTCGGGACATGGCAGGGGCGAGAAAAAATATCCAGAGATTTTAAAAAAATTTAGAGATGCTGGACATACGGTAATTCCTCATAGAACTTTATATCGTTCTCATGCTTCTGAAATTATTCAGCAATTAAATTTATATGAGACAGATGCGATTCTTTCTGTTGGAGGTGATGGTACGGAATATGAAGTAGTGAATGGTGTAATGAATAATCCAGGTAAAAAAATTCCACCGATAGGAATAATTCCGGTTGGGACAGGAAATTCACTTGCTAAAGATTTTAATATGTATTCAATGGATGATGGAATTAAAGCGGTACTGCAAAAAAGAACAAGAATTATTGATGTGTTATCATTTATTACAAACAATAAAAAATATTATTTTGTGAACAATATGGGATTTGGATTTGTTGCAGATGTTAGTAAAAATGCAGAACCATTGAAAAAAATTGGTAATTCGGCATATGCGATAACAGTTGTTACAGAAACTTTTAAATTAAACACTCATAAATTGAAATTAAATATTGATGGAAAAATTCATACACATGACGAAGCTCTATTTTGTTATTTTTGCAATTCTGTTACTGTGGGTGGCAATATGTTGATTAGTCCAAATTCTGTAATGGACGATGGAGTTATGGAGATTTTGGTAATGGATAAGGTAACGAGAAGGGAATTGTTAGGTCTATTTCCAAAAATTTACAAAGGAACTCATATTGATCATCCTGCTATTACTATCTATCAAGGCAAACATATTATTGCAGAAACTGACCCAGAAAAATTCTGTAATCCTGAAGGCGAAGTTTTTGGAGTAACACCTTTAGAGGTAGAACTTTTACCGAAAACATTAGAATTTTTTTATTTAGAAAAATAGAAAATATAAATTACTTATAAAGACGAAATGTGTTAATTTTTGGAGTACATCAACTTCTCTCAGTTTGGTGACCAACAATGTCTGCTCGACTATACAGGCGGGTTGATATGATAAATTTCGATAGGAATTTAATCTTTTTTTGCGAAGATTTCATCTTCGCATCGTATTAACACGGTTAATGCACTCCATAAAACAAACCTTTGTTAAAAAAATATTTTGACTTTTTAATTATATCATTTAATCAAAAAGAATATGACAAATTACAACTGAAGATATTATTCCAGCAAGATCGGCAGTTAATGCAGCAGGAAGTGCGTGTCTTGTTTTTCTAACTGATACTGATCCAAAATATACCGCAAGAATATAAAATGTTGTTTCTGTTGAACCCATCATTACAGAAGCGATTCTTCCAATCATAGAATCTGGTCCGTAAGTTGTAACTAAGTTTGAAACAATTCCCAAAGCCCCACTTCCTGATAATGGTCGCATAAAAGCCAGTGGTAAAATTTCGCCAGGCATTCCTATGGCATTAGTTATTGGTGATAAAATCCAAGCAAGAAAATCCATTGCACCAGAACTGCGGAATACACTTATTGCAAGAAAAATTGCTACTAAAAATGGAATAATTTTTATTGCAACTTCAAATCCTTCTTTTGCACCTTCTGTAAATACTTCATAAACTTTTACTTTTTTGAAATATCCATAAATTGGAATAAAAAGCAAAATTAGTGGAATTGCTAAAACTGAAAGGCCATTTACTATATTTTGAAACATAATTAATTCTCCTCTATTGTTTCAACCACGCCATCAACTTTTGGGAGTTGATATCTTGGTAGTTTTTGTAATAATTTTGACATTATTATTGCAACTGTTGTAGAAACGCCTGTTGCTACAATTACTGGTCCAATTATTTCTGTTGGATTTGTAGAGCCAGATGCTGCACGAATTCCAATGATAGTAGCAGGAATAATTGTAACACTAGAAGTACTCATTGCCATATAAGTACACATTGCATTTGTAGCTGTATCTTTTATTTTATTTAATTTTTGTAACTCTCCAATTGCTTTTAATCCTAATGGAGTTGCAGCATTTCCAAGTCCAAGCATACTTGCTGCCATTGCCATAATAATCGATCCCATAGCCGGATGATCTGCTGGCACTTCTGGAAATAACCATACCATAATTGGTTTTAAACCTCTTGCAATAACATTAATTAATCCAGATTTTTCTGCAATTTTCATAATCCCAAGCCATAAAGCCATTATTCCAACCAAACCAAATGCAAGTGTAACTGCATGTTTTGCCTCTTCAAATACTGAATTTGTCATATTCATTAATGGTTCCCAACTTGGTTCCATTATCCAACCAGCAGAAGTAATTTCGATTCCAAGACAACTAAATCCTGCTACTAGAATACCAATCGATAATAGAGCTAACCATACGATATTAATCATATTATTCTCCTTTTAATTTTCAAAAAAATATTTTCACTCTAAAACTACAATTTTTTTATACTTTAGCAAAGTGTAATTTTTAAAAAATATTAGTTTATCAACTATTAGAAAAAATATATTATTGAAACTCTCATTAACTTATTAGAAAATTGTAAAAAAAGTAATATAATGTTTTGTTTAGTAGATTATTTTATTAACTTTATACCATAAATAATTTGGAAATATTATAGAGGGAAAAATGGGAAAATCAAATTCAAAACAGGAATGGTTAGAAAAAACTCGAGCACCATTTGTTGGAAGAATAAAAGAACAAAAAGATAAATTTACAACTTTATCAGATGTTATTATTGATCCATTGTATTCAAAAGACGATTTAAAAGAAGAATCTTTTGAAACAGTTGGTTATCCAGGAGAATATCCATATACTCGTGGTGTTTATCCATCAATGTATCGTGGTCGTTATTGGACAATGCGACAATATGCTGGATTTGGTGATGCAAAACAATCTAATGAACGATATAAATATTTATTATCTCAAGGACAGACGGGATTGTCAGTTGCATTTGATTTACCAACTCAAATTGGATATGATTCCGATGATCAAATTTGTGATGGTGAAGTAGGTAAAGTTGGTGTAGCGATTGACTCATTAAAAGATATGGAAATATTATTCAATGAAATTCCTCTTGATAAAGTTTCTACAAGTATGACAATAAATGCACCAGCTGGAGTTTTATTGGCGATGTACATTGCAGTTGCAGAAAAACAAGGTGTAACGATGGATAAGCTTACAGGAACAATTCAAAATGATATTTTAAAAGAATATATTGCGAGAGGAACTTATATCTTTCCTCCAAAACCATCAATGAGATTAATTACAGATATTTTCGAATATTGTTCAAAAAATGTTCCACGATGGAATACAATTTCAATTTCTGGATATCATATTCGCGAAGCAGGTTCAACAGCGATGCAAGAAATTGGTTTTACTTTAGCAGATGGAATTGCCTATGTTGAAGCGGCTATCAAAACTGGATTAGATGTTGATAAATTTGCAAAACGATTATCATTTTTCTTTAATGCACATAATAATTTGTTTGAAGAAGTTGCAAAATTTAGAGCTGCTCGTCGTTTATGGGCAAAAATAATGAAAGATAGATTTGGAGCAAAAGATAAAAAATCAATGATGCTTAGATTTCATACTCAAACAGCTGGTTCAACATTAACTGCTCAACAACCAGATAATAATATTACTAGGGTTACAATTCAAGCATTATCTGCTGTTTTGGGTGGAACTCAATCTTTACATACAAATAGTCGTGATGAAGCATTATCATTACCAACAGAGGATTCTGTTAGAGTTGCCCTTAGAACTCAACAAATAATTGCAAATGAATCTGGTGTAGCTGATACCGTAGATCCACTTGGTGGTTCATATTTTATTGAAGCATTGACTGATAAACTTGAAGCCGAAGCCATAAAATATATTGAAAAAATTGATGAAATGGGTGGAATGATTGGAGCAATTGAAAAGGGATATGTTCAGAGAGAAATTCAAAAAGAAGCTTATCGTTTTCAGATAGAAATGGAAAATGAAGAAAGAGTTGTTGTTGGAATGAATAAATATCAAATTAAAGAAGAACCGCCAAAAAATTTATTAAAAATTGATCCAATAATTCAAAATAATCAAATAGATAAATTGAATGAATTGAAGAGAACAAGAGATAATAAATTGGTTGAAAAATCGCTATATGAATTAAAACAAGCTGCACAAGGAAGTGAAAATTTAATGCCATATATTATTAATTCTGTAAAAGTATATTCAACATTGGGTGAAATTACAAATGTTTTAAAGGAAATATTCGGTGAATATAAGGAAAATGTAGTTGTATAACAGAATAATATTTTATATTTATCAAATAATTTTGAGGGCAAATGATTAAAAAAATTTCACATATTGGAATAGCTGTAAGATCGATAGATGAACAAATGCAGTATTATAGAGATAGTTTGGGTTTAGAATTTGATGGAATAGAAAATGTTGAAGATCAAAAGGTAAAAGTTGCATTTTTTAAAGTTGGTGAAGTGCGAATCGAATTGTTAGAACCAACATCAGAAGATAGCCCTGTAGCAAAATTTATTGAGAAAAAGGGTGAAGGGATTCATCATTTAGCTTATGGAGTTGAAAATATAAGTGAAGCAATAAAAAAAATAGAACAAGCAGATATTAAGATGATTGATAAAAAACCTAGAATTGGAGCAGGAAATCATAAAATTGCATTTTTACATCCAAGATCATCGTTTCGTGTATTGACGGAATTAACTGAAGAACATTAATAATTATTTATTAAAAATATGGGAGAATAATTTAAAATGAGCATGCATAAAAAAATAGATGAATTAATTAATAAAAAAGAAGAAGCTCGTTTAGGTGGTGGTGAAAAAAGAATAGAGAAACAACATGCAAAAGGGAAATATACTGCAAGGGAAAGACTTGAAATGCTTTTAGATCAAGATTCTTTTGAAGAATTTGATATGTTTGTTACTCATAGAGCCACTGATTTTGGATTAGATAAACAAGTTTTTGTGGGTGATGCTGTTGTTACTGGATATGGTACAATTAATGGTAGATTAGTTTATGTTTTTGCACAAAATTTTACTGTAATGGGTGGAAGTTTAGGCGAAGCAGTTGCTAATAAAATTTGTAAAGTGATGGATATGGCAATGAAAAATGGTGCACCGGTAATTGGATTGAATGATTCTGGTGGTGCTAGAATTCAAGAGGGTGTAATGTCTTTATATGGTTATGGAGAAATTTTTCAGAGAAATGTTGAAGCATCTGGAGTAATTCCTCAAATTTCTGTAATTTTAGGTCCTTGTGCTGGTGGTGCTGTTTATAGCCCCGGAATTACTGATTTTGTTATTATGGCAAGAGATTCATCATATATGTTTATTACAGGTCCAAAAGTTGTAAAAACTGTTACAAACGAAGATGTTACAGTTGGTGAATTGGGTGGAGCAATGATGCATGCTTCTCAATCTGGTGTAGCTCATTTTGTTCGCGAATCTGAAGAGAATGTATTGTTTTTAGTAAGAGAATTAATTTCTTTTCTTCCTCAGAATAATTTTGAAGATACTCCTCGTGTTTCTTGTGAAGATCCAATTGAAAGAATGTCAGAAGAATTAAATGATATTATTCCTGAATCACCAAATAAACCATACAATATGAAAGAAATAATTTTAGATATCGTGGATAATAAAGAATTTCTTGAAGTATCAAAAAGTCATGCTCCAAATATTATAGTTGGATTTGCTCGTTTTAATGGACAATCTGTAGGGATTGTTGCAAATCAACCAAGTGTTCTTGCAGGAGTTCTTGATATAAAAGCAAGTATAAAAGCAGCCAGATTTATTAGGTTTTGTGATGCTTTTAATATTCCAATAGTAACATTAGTTGATGTCCCAGGATTTATGCCTGGTACAACACAAGAATATGGTGGAATTATTGCTCATGGGGCAAAATTGATTTATGCTTATGCTGAAGCGACTGTTCCAAAAATTACAGTTATTACTCGTAAATCTTATGGTGGAGCATACATTGTAATGAGTAGTAAACATTTGAAAAGTGATTTTAATTATGCTTGGCCTACTTCTGAAATCGCTGTTATGGGTGCAAAAGGAGCTGTTGAAATATTATATCGCAAACAATTAACAGATGATGTAGATGGAAAAAAAGAGCAAGAATTGCAAGATGAATATTCAAATAAATTTGCAAATCCATATGTTGCAGCAAGTAGAGGATTTATTGATGATATTATTGAGCCGAAAAATACTCGTTTTAGAATAATCAGAGCATTAGAAAGTTTGACAAATAAAAAAGAAATTCGTCCAATGAAAAAACATGGAAATATTCCATTATAATAATTAGATTAATATAAAATGAGTGTATAATGTGTAAAAGTTTTAAAAAATATTTAGTGTTTGTTTTGTTGTTTTCGATGCCACTATTTGCAGTAGATTCTAAAATGAATTATGTTTATATGATTTCTTTATTTGGAATAATGATTGTGATGGTATCGTTGATTGTGATTTATTTCTTTATGCAATTTATTACTTGGACAATTAAATATTCTAAATACAAACATTTAAAAAGTATTAGAAAAAAGAAAAATAAAATGAGAGTTGTAGATGATAATAGTACTGCACCAGAAAAATTAGTTGTATTGGCTATTTCTACAGCAATTCATATGGAAATGAAGTATAAAGCTGAACAAGAAAAGGCAATATTGACAATAAATAAATTGATAAGACCATATTCACCTTGGTCAAGTAAGATATTATCAATGAGAAAGGTTCCTGAAAAAAATATAGTATAATAAAAATAAAATTTCGGAGAAAGGATGAAAAAATATAAATTTTCAATTAATGGTAGTCGTTTTGATGTTAATATTAAATCGATGAGTTCAAATACTGCTATTATCAATTGTAATGGACAAGATTATGAAGTTGATATTTTAGATACAGAAAAAGAAAAAGTTTCACCAAATTTGGTTACTACGAAAGAAAAACAAACAATAGTTCGGGTATCTCCCAATCCTGTTCAGAAAATAACAATTGGTTCGAAATTGATAAAAGCTCCAATTCCGGGTGTGATTACTAAAATATTAGTGAATGTAGGCGATCAGGTAAAAAGTGGTAAAATTGTTGCTATAATGGAAGCTATGAAAATGGAAAATGATATTTTAGCTATTGGAGATGGAAAAGTTAAAGCGATAAAGGTTAGTGAAGGCGACTCCATTTTAGAAGGTGGGGTGATAATGGAATTAGAAGACTAATTATTAATAGGATATAAAAAAATGGATATTATTATAGAATTTTTAAAATATTCGGGATTTGCAAATGCAACTCCTGGTCATATTATAATGCTTTTTGCTGGTGGATTGTGTATTTATTTGGGAATAGCAAAGAATTATGAACCGTTATTATTGATTCCAATTGGATTTGGAATTATTATTGGAAATATTCCATTTTTAGAATCAGCTGGAATGCAAATAGGTATTTATGAAAAAGGTTCTGTAATGAATTATTTGTATTATGGTGTATTAAAAGGTATTTATCCACCATTGATTTTTTTGGGAATTGGAGCAATGACTGATTTTTCTGCTTTATTATCTAATCCTAAACTAGTTCTTCTTGGTGCTGCAGCACAAATAGGTATTTTCCTTACATTTATTGGTGCTAATGCATTGGGCTTTAGTCTTACAGAAAGTGGTGCTATTGGAATAATTGGTGGAGCAGATGGACCAACTGCTATATTTTTATCATCTAAACTTGCCCCAGATTTAATGGGTGCAATTGCTATTGCAGCATATTCATATATGGCGTTAGTTCCTGTTATTCAACCACCAATTATGAAATTATTTACAACAGACAAGGAAAGAAGAATTAAAATGAAACCTGTTAGAAATGTAAGTCAATTGGAAAAAATATTATTTCCTATTTTAGGTTTTATCATTACATCTTTCATATCTCCTGGTGCTTTACCGTTGCTTGGAATGTTATTTTTTGGAAATTTGTTAAAAGAAAGTGGAGTTACAAGCAGATTAGCAAATACAGCTAGAAATTCTCTAATTGATATTGTAACAATTTTACTTGGTTTGACTGTTGGTGCATCAACACAAGCAACGACATTTTTAACAAAAGAATCACTATTTATTTTTCTATTAGGTGCAATTTCATTTGTAATAGCAACTTCTGGTGGAGTACTTTTTGCCAAATTTATGAATTTGTTTCTAAAAGAAGGTAATAAAATAAATCCACTCTGTGGTGCTGCGGGAGTAAGTGCAGTTCCAGATTCGGCTCGAGTTGTTCAACATGTTGGAGCACAATATGATAGATCAAATTTTTTATTAATGCATGCTATGGGTCCAAATGTTGCTGGTGTAATTGGTTCTGCAGTTAGTGCGGGAATATTATTAGCAGTATTAAAGTAAATATAATTATTAAATTATTAAAACTAAATAATAGTATAAATTTATTGTAAATTAGTTAAAATGTTTTTACATTTAGTCAGAGGAAGTAAAATAAAGGAGGAAGAAATGAAAAAACGAACATTAATTAGTGTGATTGTTGTTTTTTGTATTATGTTTTTTGGTCAAATAGTTATTGCTGAAACTTCGAGTCAGGATGAAGTTCAAGATAAACAAATTCGAATTATTGCAATAGAATTAAATAAAGTTGGAAATAATGTTGAAGAAATTAGCAAAAAAATACAAGTATTAGAGGAAAAGATTAGCGAAATTGAGAGTAAATTTGTTGCTTTGATTCAAGATTCTACTGATTGTGAAAAAAGAAAAAACATTTCTATAAAAATTGATGAAAATGCAAATATAATAAGTCAAATTCAAAAAAAACAAGAATTGTTATTTAAGACTTTAGCTAAAATTGAAATAAAAGATACAGATTCCAGTAAAGAAGTTATTACTCCAATAGATGATGAGACGATTATTATAATTAATAAAGACATTGCTGATTTGAAAAAAAATATTGATGAAATAAAATCTTTGTTAGATTCAAAAAAAGAAAAAGAAATAAAAGTTATGACAAAAGTTAAATTTGTACCTTCAAATTTATATCAAGATGCAATGAAAAATTTTAATAATAAAAAATATAAACAAGCAATTACTCAATATAAGGCTTTACTAAATGGGCATAATGTTAAATTGAGAGATAATGCTCAATATTGGATTGCTGAATGTTATTATGCATTGGGTGATTATAATCAATCAATAGCTGAATTTGAAAAAGTTTTTACTTATGATGATACAGATAAATATGATGATACACAATTGAAATTGGGATATTGTTATAAAAAATTAGGTAATAAACAAAGAGCTATAGAGGAATTTGAAAGATTAATACAATATTATCCTCAAAGTGAATATAAAAATACAGCATTAAAACAACTTTCAATTTTAAATTAATATTTTGAATTGGATTCCAATAAAAAAGTTTATAAATGAAAAATGCTCAAAAAAATAATCCCATTAAATTTGCGATATTTGGGGTGATTATTGTTACCATTATATTGACATTATTTTCATTTAGTAATCTTTATAAAAATATTGCATATTCGGCAGTTGATTTAAAATGGCATAAGTATTATAATCAATCAAAAAGTGATACTAATTTAATAATTATTGCAATAGATAATAAATCAATAGATTATTTTGCTTCTGATAAATATATGATCAATTGGCCTTGGCCACGAGAATTTTATGGTTTCGTACTTGATTATTTAAAAGAAGCGGGTGCAAAAACAATAATGTTTGATATGTTATTTGATCAATCAGAAATTGCAAGAATGGAAATTGATTCTGAGAGTTCAAATAATAAATTTAGTAGTTCAATTAAAAATAATGGAGAGGTGATATTAGGTGCAAATGCAATAGATTCAACTACAATATCAAAAAACAATAATTATAAAAATTATATTTTAGATTTTGAAAATGCTGACATATTTCCAGCAAAAAATTATTCATCAATTTCACTTCCATTAGCTGTATTAACAGAAGGTGTAGCTAATATTGGTGCAACTGGATTTACTTATGATAACGATGGTGTTTGTCGAAGAACACCATTAATGGTGAAAATTGATGGAAAATTGTTTCCTCAATTAGCTTTTGCAGCATATCTTCATACTACTAAAGATTCTGTAATTAAATATGATGATAAAAAAAATATTCTTATCACACAAAAAAATGAAATTTCTATTGATAAAGATGGAAATTATCAAATATTTTGGTATGGACCAGGTGGTGAAAGTGATTTGGGTACATATCGTTATGATTCTTTTCATTCGGTATTTTTATCAGCTATACAATTTGCTCAAGGAATGGAACCACAAATACCATTTTCAGAATATAAAAACAAAAATATATTAATTTGTGCTTCAGCATCAGGATTGTTGGATTTAAAAGTTACTCCATTTACATCTGTTGCTCCATTTCCAGGTGGAGAAATTCACACTACATTGTTCGATAATTTACTAAATCATAATCAATTAAAATCAATTTCTCCTGTAATGATAATATCTTTAACATTTTTATTGTTAATTTTAATTAGTTATTTATTTTTAACAAAAGATTTGACATATTCACTACCAGTAGCAATTTTATCAATGATATTTGTTATTTTAATAAGCTTTTTACTATTTGCTAAATATTCAATAGATCTTGATTTTGTTTTTCCTATTTTAGGAATTGTTTTAATTAGTGCAAGTTCTTCAATGTATAAGATGCTTACGGAAGGCCAGGCAAAAAAACAGATAAAAACAATATTTTCAAGATATCTTGATAAAGATGTAATTAATATTTTAATGAAAAATCCTGATAAAATAGATTTGGCAGGTTCTGAGATAACTGGTACTGTGTTATTTACTGATTTACAAGGATTTACAACGTATTCTGAAAAGAAGGATCCAAAAAAAGTAATTGAAACATTGAATAAATATTTTCATGTCATCACATCAATTGTTTTAAAAAATGGTGGATTGCTTGATAAATATACAGGTGATGGAATTATGGCAATTTTTGGGGCTCCTATTGAAAAGAAAGATCATGCAAAATCTGCTTGTGAGGTAATTTTAGCTTTTCGTGAAGAAAATGTTAATGAATTAATTCCATCAGAAAAGTCAACGATTCGAACGCGTATTGGTATTAGCAGTGGTGAAATGGTCGTTGGAAATTTGGGAAGTGAAAAACGAATGGATTATACGGCAATTGGTGATACAGTAAATTTATCAGCTAGATTAGAAGGTGTTTGTAAAAATTATGGACTTACAAATATGTTAAGTGAGAGTACTTGGCAATTTGTAAAAAATGATTATTTATTCAGAGAAATCGATTTAATTAGGGTTAAAGGAAAAAATTTACCAATTAAAATATTTACTTTAATTGATCGAATTCCAAATATGACAAAAGAGAAAAAAGAAATTGAAAATAGATTTGCAAATGCTTTGAAAATTTATAAAAGTCGTGATTGGAATAAGGCAATTAAATCATTCGAAAATGTATTGGAAATATCTCCAAATGATTCTCCTTCGATTGCTTTTATTGATAGATGTAAGTTTTTAAAAAAAACACCAGAGTTGGTTGACAAACATGGTGTTTTTACTTTTAAAACCAAATAATTTAAATTTAAAATGGAATAGTGATTTTACTATATATAGAGCAATAATTTACGGAGGTATGAAATGAAAAAGAAAATATTATTTTTATGTGTTGCGGTAATTCTACTAATATCAGTTTTATTTGCTGTGCAAATTGTGAATAACAATGTTACAATGCGAAGTGGAAAAGGTGCATATTATCCTGTAGTAACAGTATTGAAAAAAGGAGCTGATGTTGTTATATTGGAAGATGGAGAAAGTTGGAAAAAAGTTAAAATAAATGATGGGAAAAGTGGTTGGGTTGCTTCTAATGCTTTTAAAAAGGTACAAGGAACTATTGATTATGGTATGATGGCTAATGATATTTCGGATAAAAAAGCGTCAACGACTCTGGTAACAGCTGCTGTTAAAGGCTTTTTTGAAAGTAAAATGAGTGATAAATCATTGAATAAAGATATTTTGCAACATCCAAGAAAAAATTATGTAATTCCAAGTAAATATTTAGAGTTTAAAAGAAATACTTATAATGGAAGATGGAGTGAAAAAAAATATAGAAGAAAATATAAAATATCGAAACCAAAACCATTTATTATTGATGAATCATTGTTTGTTGTGAGTGCCTATGTTGCGGCCAAATTTGCTGCCGATGGTGTAACTACAAATTTAAGAAAATTGAATTATGTAAATAATATTGCACAACTTATTGCTGAAAATACCGAATATTATGATTTGCCTATTTGTGTTCATGTTATAGAAAGTGATAAATTGTTTGTAAATTCATTACCTATTGGTGTTATTGTTATTTCTGAAGGATTATTAAAAGAGTGTAAAAACGAAAGTGAATTGGCATGCTTGATTGGTCATGAGATTTCACATATTACTTTACAACACGGAAGTACAGAAGCAGGAAAAAGAAAGGTTAAACTCAAAGCAGAGGATGCTTTTGCTGAATTTGATAAGGAATTTGGAACTGATACGAAAGAAATGGATGAAATATCTAATGAAATGTATGAAAGATCTATAAAAGGTCGTAAAGAAAAATACGAAATGGAAGCAGATAAAATGGGATTGATTTATGCTTATAGAGCTGGTTATGATGTAAGAGGATTAACAAATGTAATGAGAAGATTAGAATCTCAAATGCCCAAAAGCCGTGATATAACAAAAGCTACTCATTGGTTTCCGTATTCATTTAAAAATAGAATTAATTCATTAGATAAATTTATTCGTGAAGAATTCAAAGATAGAGACGAATATAAAAAATTTGAAGCACGATTTAATAGAAATATTCGTTAAAATTTCATATTAACTAATAAAGAAATATAAAAACAATATCTCAACTTATATGACGCCCCTTAAAAGGAGACCAAAGATAAAAAATATAAAAACAATTATAACAATTGTGCTTTTGTTGTTGTTTTTTTTCTCCTATTTTGGAAATAATATAGTAGAGTATGGTGATGTAATAATTATTAAAAAATCAATAGAAACAGTTGAAGATATTGAATCGATTGATTCTAAATTTGTAAAACCGATAGATTATTCTAATGTACTTTCGTTAAGTAATTTGTCTGTTCAAGAAAAGAAACAGAAATTTATAGAATTAATTCTTCCTGCTATATTAATTTCAAAATATAAATGTAAACAGGAGTTAATGAAAATAGATGTTTTATCTAAAAAAAAGAAATTTACACAGCAAGAACAGGAATATTTGGCAAAAATGATGAAAACATACAGAGCAAAAGATATATTGGATTTAAAAAGTAGATTAGTAACTCATCCAACAAGTGTTGTTTTAGCTCAAGCATCAATTGAAAGTGGTTGGGGAACATCTCGATTTTTTATAGAGGGGCGTAACATTTTTGGAGTTTGGTCTTTTCATGAAGATGAACCAAGAATTCAGACAAAAGGTACAAGAAATGGAAAATATATGTATGTCAAAAAATACGAAACAATTTCAGGTTCTATAGACGATTATTTTAAAACATTAGCTCGTGGCGAAGTTTTTGCTGATTTTAGAAGAAATAGAACAATAACACAAAATCCATATGAAATAATTAAAGATCTTGACACATATTGTGAATTAGGCGAAAAATATGTTGATAAGTTAAAAGATCAAATTAGTCATAATAAACTTGAACAATATGACAATTATGAAATAGATTCTAAATATTTAAATATTCAGAAATAATTTGCATATAATTTAAATATTTTGTATTATTAAAGATTGATAAAAATGGGAATATAGTAGAAGATGAAAAATGTTATAGTATTTACAACACCAACATGCTCATATTGTAGAACACTGAAAAGTTATTTGAGAAAAAACAAAGTGAGATTCAAAGAAATTGATGTTTCAAAAGATCAAAGAGCAATGATGGATATGAAAAGAAAAAGCGGACAACAAGGTGTTCCACAAACCTGGATAAATAATAGACCAGTTGTTGGTTTTGATAAAGATAAAATTAATAAAATGTTAAATTTAAAATAGAGGAGAGAGATATGAAAATTAAACCTTTAGACGATCGTGTATTGATAGAAATTATACCTGAAGAAAACAAAACTAAAAGTGGAATAATTATACCAGATACAGCGAAAGAAAAACCAAAAGTTGGTACAGTGGTTGCAGTTGGAACTGATGAAGAATTGCAAGAATTAATTAAAAAAGGCATGAAAGTTCTTTTTGGTAAATATGCTGGAGAAGAAATTCAAATGGAAGGAAAAGATCATTTGCTTTTACAAAGAAGTGATATTTTGGGAATAGTTGAGTAATAATTTAAAGACAGCCTAATTAATTCTTTAATTTTAATTGACTTTTAGTTGTTAATTATATTATATTAGGCAGACTTTTTAAAATAGAACATAGGAGAAAAATGGCTCATCCATTATCAACAAAGAAAAGAATAAGACAAGCTGATAAAGCAAGATTAAGAAACAATATGAATGAAAGCAAAATGAAAACATTAGTTAAAAATGTTAGTAAATCTGCAGATAAGGCAGAAGGTGAAGCTAATTTATTAAAAGCTATATCTTTTGTTGATAAGATTGCTCACAAAAATGTTATTCATAAAAATAAAGCATCTCATATCAAGTCAAAAATTCAAAAGATTGTTAATGATATGAAATAATTTTATCGTTTTTCGATAAAGTATTGTAACAACCAAATTAAGAAACAGTAATTTTTTACTGTTTCTTTTTATTTATAATTGTTTTTTTTATTGAAAATACAAATGTTCAATTAAAATTTTTATCCCTATTCCTATTAAAATGATTCCTCCAA
>JAOZRH010000253.1 GCA_029931905.1 Fidelibacterota bacterium | reverse complement strand
ACTTAATTAATTATATTAAGGTGTAAATGGTGTCGTTTCGCCGGGTAGTTCACTTAATCATTCTTGTGAAACTACATTAGCAATTACAGTTTTACATTTTTCAAATCTGTTGACTCATTTCACACAATATGCTGAAGATAAGAGCAATACTATAGAATGTGAAGGTTTATGTTTAGATGTAAATAATTTAGAAGAATGTAATGCAAAATGTAAATATGCACATATACGAAAAAGTATGCAATTTATAAAAAATTATAAAAAGGTTAAATAATGATCAATAAAGAAATAAAAAATATATATGAAATTGATTGGGAAATTGAAAAAAATAAACAAAGTAATCCCCATTCAATCGATAATACTATTAATGATACAATACAACATACACAAGATATTTTAAAAAAAATATGTCAAGATTCTGAAACAATACTTGATCTTGGTTGTGGAGATGGAAAATATCATCAACAGTTTTTCCCACAATATAAATTTATTGGATTAGACTATATTCAAAAAGACTTTGCCGTTAATAATAATAAATATCACATTCAAGATTTAAATAACTTACCATATACTTGTTTAAATAATCAAAAATTTAATATGATAACATGTATTGAAGTTCTTGAACATCTATATCGTCCTGATCTTTTTCTTGAATATATATTTAATAATTTAATAAATGATGAAGGTTATCTTTTTTTAACAACTGACAATAAAAATAATATCGATGATTTATTTAATAAAATTGATATCAGTATATATAATCCAAGATTAAAACAATACACTAAGAATCGTTGGACACATGGACATATACGTTATTTTGATGTTTCATCATTATATACTCTTTTTGAAGATGTTGGATTTTCAATTAAATTAATGGGTGGATGTGGAACATCTAATAGTCCAATTCTAGATCGTATAATTGAAATATATAAACAACATTTTAATATATCTCGAAATGATAGTCTTAAAGTACTTGGTTATGCTTTACCTCAATATTGTCCTAGTATGTATATCTTAGCACAAAAAATATCTAAAACTCAATAGGAGATTAGTATGAAACTTAATTTATTAGATATTAATCAATTTATATCTCAAAATAAACTTAAAGAAATAACTTCAACATCGATTTATTCTTCTGGGAATAAACTTGATGTTGCAGGTTTATTTTCAGAACAAATTTTTGGAAGAATTGGTTCATTTGAACGGCGAAAAACATTTGGTTTTATAAATTTAAAATATCAATTTATTCATCCAGAATGTTATATGTATATTTGTCGTTTAGATACAAAATTATTAAAAATTGTAAATAATAAAGGTTCATTTGAAGTTAATAATAATGGAGAAATAGTTGAAGTTGATGATGGTCAAACTGGAATTTATTTTTTAATTAAAAATTTAAAAAATATTAATTGGAATATTTTCAATAAGAAAAAACCAAAAATTTTAAAATTCATTAAAAATAATTTTGATAAAATTTTTATCGATCAATATATTGTATTACCAGCAGGAATACGAGATATACAAATATCTTCATCTACACAAAAAACATTAATTCAATATTCTGAAATTACTGAATTATATCAACAAGTTATTCAACGAATTAAAATATTACCAGATGATTTATCATCACTCAGTGAAGATATTATAAATCCAATGATACAGCAGATACAACAATCATTACTTGCAATTAATAATTGGTTTAAAAATCGTATGAAAGGTAAAGAAGGTCTTATTCGTGGAACTGTTGGAAAAAAAACTATTGATTATTCTGGACGATTTATTGTAACAACTGATAGTTCTTTAGACTTAGGTTATATTGGATTACCATATTATTTCGCAATTAAATTATTTGAACCATTTATACTACACTATATTACAAAAAAAGATCAACAGTGTTTGGGACTTATTCAAAATTTTCTAAAATCTGATTCGCCTCCAACTATCTTTGAACTGAAAAGATTTTTTAAAAAATTAACTGAAGATAGTACTAAAATTGATGTTCAATTAAGAGATAGTTTAATTGAAGTTACAAATGAAGTTCTTAAAGATAAATTAGTTCTTTATAAACGTGATCCTGTTGAAAATCGTGATTCATATATGTGTGCAAATATTCGTGTTGATAAAGATGGATATGCACTTGCTCTTAACCCGTTAGACTTACCCCGATCAGGGGGCGATCAATCAGGTCGCTTTACACAGTAATGTGTATCGAAAAATTCTTCTAATTGCTGGAAACTCTTTAGAACTCTATCCGCTAATTAACTTAGAAATAAGTTGAAAGTGAAGTGATAGAGATTAGACAATCAGCAGCCAAGCTTCTAAGTTATGATAATTGTTATCATAATATGAAGAAGGTTCAACGACTATCCCGAAAGGGAGTACACTCAAGCGAGTGGAAACGG
>JAOZRH010000252.1 GCA_029931905.1 Fidelibacterota bacterium | reverse complement strand
AATAACTACAAAAGGTGGAAGATCTGTTGAATTAACAGGTAATCATAAAGTTTTTGTAATTGAACGGTATGGTTCTAATCCTACTCGAAATGGTTGGAAAAAACGTGTAATAGAACGAAAAGTAGAAGATTTATATGAAAATGATTTTATATTAACTCCATCAACAGATCGTAAATTATTTGATTTTAATAAAGCTTATGATTTAGAATATATAGATTTATTACCATATTGTGATCATTTTCATATAAATTTAAAATATGATGAAACTCAAATTTGGTTTAAAAAAAATAATAAAGTTAATAGATTTGTTGACCAAGTATCGTTTATTAAATTATTAGCTTGGTTTATAAGCGAAGGTAATAAATCTCCAAAATATTCTAAACGAGCAAATACATATAGAGTTGGTATTCCACAATCATTAGAAAAAAATAATGATAACTATAATGAAATAATTGAATGTGTTAAAAATTGGGGATTTAATATTTGTCAATCTGGAATGGATAATAACGAGACTATTTATTTTTCTGGACCAACAACATATATTTTTAATCTTTGTGGTAATATATCATTTGATAAAAAAATACCAACTGAATTTTTATTTATTGACCCTCAACTTTTATTAGACACGTTAATAAAAGGGGACGGGTCAATAAATAAAACAAATCCTAATTATATTCAATATGGAACAAGTTCATATATATTAAAAGAGCAAATTTGTTGGTTAGCTACAAATTTAGGATATTCAGTAGGTGTTAATAAAAATAAAATAGATCATTATAGTATTAATATAAGACATAATTTTAAAAAGAAAATGAATAAATTTGGTGACGCAAGACTTACGGAAATTAAAGAAATTAAAAAAATTAATCCAAAAATTGTTTATGACTTAGAAATTGAAAATAATCATAATTTCTTTGCTGGAAAAGGTTCTGGATTATTAGTTTCAAATTCAATTTATCCCGATTGTCGTTTAGAATATATTAAAGCATTAGATACTTTAGTATATTTAGCAAGTGATAAAAAAATTGAAGTTATTTCACCTTTTATTGATATTGATAAAATTCAAATTTGTAAACGTGGTATTGAATTAAAAGTTCCTTTTCAATTCACTCGAACTTGTTACAAAAACTGTGAATTGAGTTGTGGTAAATGTGGAAGTTGTATTGAACGACTAGAAGCATTTAAAATAAATGGTATACCTGATCCAATTCAATATGAACAATCAGATAAAATTAAAAAATTTCAAACTATGGAAGGTATAAAAGCTGGAATCGAAATTTTAAAATTAAAATTAGATAATATTAATGTTGATGAACAATTTGATGAAATTATCGAACAAATGAAAATATTAAATAAAAGGAAAAAGGAATTACATGAACAAAGAAATCAAAATATTTAATTATCATAAAATTACAAAAGAATTTAAATTTGAAGCTGCACATAGGCTTTATGATTTAGATTATAAATCTCCATGTTCAAATAATCATGGACATTCATATAAAGTTAAAGTAACATTTACTGTTAAAAAATTAAATCAAAATGATATGATAATTGATTTTAGTGAATTAAAAATGTTTCAGAAATGGTTAGATAATAATTTTGATCATGCAACTATTATATCTGAAAATGATAAAAAATATCTTGAAGCTATTAAATTACTTGGAGATAAATATGTCATTATGAAATATGATAAAACAACAGCTGAAAATATGGCTGAATATTTTAATCAAATTTTAATAGATATGTTCTTTGATAAAATTGATGGAATAATTAGTTGTAATGTTAAAGTATTTGAAACAGCAAAAAATTGTGCTACATCATTAATAGTTATTGAGCAACCAAAAGAAAAAGAATAGTAAAAATAATTTTAACGGCGAGGTCTTTATGATCTTGCCGTTTTTTACTTGAAAAATATTTTTTATATTTACGATTTTTATATAGAAATAATATAATACAGTAGAAGTTATTACTTTGGCATGAATTGTTCGTGTTAAAGGTTCATAACCTTTCACGTGTCCAACAATTTATTATAATGGCTTGGAAAACCATTATGTGTCTTAATTCTGTACACGTTACAGAAAGGTTTAATTAATAAAAAAAATTAAATAAAGCTCACTTTCAATGTCAGTAACATGGCGCGTTTGAAAGATAAAATGAGACTACTTAGAGAGGTTTAACTAACTACTCGTGATAAATTTCACGGGCTAGTTACCCCTCGAAATTTATTTTTAAAAATTATATATAGAAATAATAAAATAATATTATTGATATATTTTTTTATTTTTTAAAAAGGAGACAAATAAATGTTAAACATAAATAAAGATTTATATTTTGATTAATGTTAATCAAATACCATCAATTGTAGATCATCTACAAAATATTTCACAAATATATAAAGTAA
>JAOZRH010000251.1 GCA_029931905.1 Fidelibacterota bacterium | reverse complement strand
AATTCAATATAAAATCTTCCACCAGGCGCTAAAATACTATCTATATTAACAGTAAAAATAGCTCTGGCTTTATACCTGTTCGCTTCTTGAATAAAATCTAATATTTGGATTCGTATATTATTTTGTGTAACATCCAAGTTACCGTTTAAAACCACACTATGAGAAGATAACATATTAACATTATCTGCATCATAGATATTTACTGTGAGAGTATTATTTGTATTATTAGTAATTGTAAATACATCATTTGTAGAATGTGTAAATGATGTATTATTGATTGTTGGTTTTGGTAAATTACCATCCCAATCACCAATTCTATAAGGTGTACCTTCTGCTGTTGGTAAAGCGATATTTCTAGAAGTCGTAGAAATATCATTTATTCTAGCATCAGTTGTTCCGTCATTTGTATTGAAATGTGACGAATAATTTGGTGGTGGTATAAAAATATTTACACGATTAATATCATTTGTATCTATTAAACTTTCAACATCTACACCAATAAAATTTATCGTTTTGACATCGTCAGATACTACATTATTTTCGTCTTCAATTGTTAATTTAAATTGTGAACCTAAATCTTGAACAAAATTAGCTTTAGATATTTTTCTTTGTTCTGTACCATCATGTATAACTAAATAATCAGTTGGTGTAGCAACAAATGCTTCTGGTAATTGTGATAAATCAAATGAACTTTCTCCACCACCTAATCCTCTTCTAGCTACCTCAATCCAACGACGTTGTGCATAAATATAAACTAAAAATAATGTCGTATATCTTTTTAATGTTATATTTGCTATTAATTCTAAACCATTGGTAGGTGTAAGTGTAATAGTATCTGTATCATCATAACCATAAAGAATCAATTGTTGTCCATCAACACCATGTGTTATTGGTGGATTTGAAGTTAAATATATGTTACCAGAATTTTCTTTAGGTTTTACTTTTTTAACGGCGACATCTGAAATGATTTGATGATACGGTTCAATATCACATTGTTCACCAGTAGTTCCAACAGAAAGTGAATCAATTAAAAATCCGAACTGTTCTTGAGTAGGTCTATCTCCTCTCTCAAAATAAGTTCGAAGTTCTTCTAAAGATTTAATTGCCATAATTTAAAGACTCATTTTTTTAAATTTCAATTTATCAATATATTTATTTAAAATCATTTCAGAAGAATCATGTATTTTCATAACAGCAATTGCTGCTTTTGAAAATAAAGACGTTGGATATTTTGAAAGAATCATTGCTGCTGCAAAATGATCAAATGGTCCAATAAAAGAATAAAAACCATTTGTTCCTAAAATTTGAAACATCTTGACATAAACTTTTCTAGGATCTTCAAACGAAAGTTTTAAATCAAAAAGAAGTTTTGGTAAATCTTTTATTGTATCGTAGCCTTTATTTTCTTTCATCAAATCTTGAAATTCTTTATAAACATCAATATCAATATTATCTAAAAAATCTCTTTTTATTACATTAATACTATAACTGTGATTTTGGTTGAAAAAATAAACATAATATATATAAATGCAACACATATGAATCAATTGTTTTTGTCTTTTTGAATAAAGCGTGTTTTTACCTAGAAATTTTAAAATCATTAAATATAAATATGTTGATAAAAGTTTATGTAATTGTTTATCATTTTTAATCTTTAATTTATTTGATAAAATACCCGCTCTAAGAACACTATAATAAGCAGCATAAACACAATCATCGATTTCGTCAGTTTCACCAGTAATAATATCAATATCTAATGCACTTGTATTTAACATTACTCCATAAAAATTAGAATTTTCAATAAGTACACTCTCAAAAGCTATATTACTTTTGAGTGAAGGATTCCTCATCAATCCTAAATAAATTATTTTTTTATTGTATAGATTTAATATTTGTTTCTTTACTTGATTATTTGGTAATTTAGAAAGATAAAGACTTAGATTATCATAAAATGTCTTATAAATTCGTCTATTTTCTTCTGTTTTTTTAGGATGTATTATTGCAAGTTCTATTCGTGGTGATATTAAAACATCGTCAACCGATGATTTTGCAAATGCTTGTTCTTTAAATGTTTTTTTAATATCTATCATAGTCATTTTCCAAATACTATATTTCTCTTTCTGCGTATTTTTTCTGCCTTTAGAAGATTTTTCTCCATTTTATTTCGAAGATCTTTCTTCTTTTGACGACGACGTTCAGATCTTATATTAGAAAAATCTGAAGTTTTATAATCAACATGTGCATCATGTGCTTTTTGTAAATACTTCTTTCTTTTCTTTTCTAAACGTTCTTTATTTCCAGGGATAGCCTGTTGAATTAATCTCTTTGCAGATATCGCTGCAGAAATAGTTTTATGCAGTTTACTTTTCTTATTAACTTTTTTATTATATAAATCTTGAATTTTTTCTGATAAAAATTTATGGTTTGCAGATTTTA
>JAOZRH010000080.1 GCA_029931905.1 Fidelibacterota bacterium | reverse complement strand
CACCTTCTTCCCCTGTTCCATAATAATAAAGTTTTCTTTCTTTATCTATAGAGTACTCAATATTTCCCCATCTCAATTGTAAAAATGTTGAATCAGTAACTGCCTCGTTTGGAGTATATTTAACAATAATTCTCAAAGAATCTGCTGCATTAGTAAGTAGTGTATCTGATGTTTCACCTTCAATCATCAAAAACTCATTTGGATGTGAGCCATCTATATATGATGAATATTTAATATCGTACAAAGTATTATTCATTGCCCAAATTGTGTCGGTAACAGAAGTGCCAATTTCAACATTTCCATAATCAATTTTGTCTTTTGTTGTATAAAACTCTGAATATTTTCCATTGATATCTGTTTTTGCTAAGAAAGCATTTTTATAATAAAGAACTTGAGTACTTGAAATTCTTTTTCCAAGAGTTGCATATCCTCCAATTATTAATCCATCATCAGAAGTTACGCTAACAGAATGAGCCCAATTATGTCCTGGATGATTTCCACCTAACAAATTATATGATATCTGCGTTCCTGCCGTGTCAAAAATTGAGACAAATGCACTTGAAGATGCACTACTCATTATATGCGACTCAGAGTTTCCAACAAGAGCTATATTCCCATTACTCAAAGATACAACATCCTTAGCAGTTGCTTCTCCAAAAGAGGCAATAGTCTTTTCCATTAATAAATGCCCAACATTATCTATTCTTTTAATATGTATTTCAGGTTTACACGCCTCCCCAATTGCACAATGGTTTATTCTACCAACAATAATTAACTCGCCATTTTCTAATTCTGCTATTCCATAGGCTCTAGTATCTTCGTATCTTGTTTTGTTTATAATATAGGTCTTTGTCCATTTTTTTTCACCTAAGCTGTCAACTTTATATGCAAACATATTGTAATGGTCTTCGTTGCTATCCCAAGCATGTCCACATAGAACAAAACCGCCATCGTTAGTTTGGGTTGCACCAACAACTATATCTTTAATTGAATTTGGGACTACATGATCCCAAATTTCGTTTCCGTTTGGGTCTAATTTAATAATATAACCGTCATGATTTTTTTGTGTACAAGAATACATTCCATAAACTTGACCAGCTACAACAAAATTGCCATCGTCAGTTGGAATAACTTTGTATGGAATATCTGTTCCAGTATCTCCAATTTTCTTTGTCCAAAGCGAATCGCCATTTTCATCAGTTCTGATTATCCACCAATCGCCATTGCTATCAACAATATTCGTTTTTGCAGCGATTACAAATCCACCGCCTTTAAGTTCTCCAAGACCATAACCTTTATCATATTCTGGTGAGCCATAAGTTTTTGACCAAGAAACCTTACCAAATTCATCATATTTAACAAGTAACACATCTGCATTATCACTTGCATCCCTTGTTATACCAGTAAGTAAATAACCGCCATCCGAAGTCTGTATAGTGGTGTATCCTTCCTGTTCAGTTTCCATTTCACCAAAACCTCTTTGGAATGTAAGTTGAGCAAAAACAGGTAAGGTAAAAAAGAAAAGCAATAAACAAAAAACTAAATTTCTTTTTCTCATTTTTTTCTCCTTGTAATTATTTATCATCTTGTTATTATATATTTATTTGCAATATTTTTCAATTAATTTTTTTTCCATTTCATTAATTGGGAATTGGTCTTCCATAATCACATAATCGTAAATAATACCATCAATAAATGCACCAAAAAATATTAATTCCATCTCTACTTCTTGAGGAGTAAGATTAGGATATAATTCAAATAAAAGTGTTGTAAAAATATCATTATAATTTTTTGAAATCTCAATAAATTTATGAGCTAATTCTGGTAAAAGCATTATGCTAGTATATAATTTCCAAGTAGTTTTTTTATTTTTTAGTGAATTGAATAATGAATGTATTAATATTTCTAATTTTTCTTTTGGGTCTTTATTATTTTTATTAACAATGAGAGAATCATCTATTTCGGTAAAACTTTGAAATAAAATATGCTCTAATAATTCTTCTTTACTTGTAAAATAATTATAGAGTAATCCTTTTGAAATATTTGCTTTCTTTGCAATATTAACAATACTTGTATTATGATAACCATATGTTGCAAAAAGTTCCATTGCAACATCTAGTATCAATTTTTGTGATTTTTTTCTAATTTCTTCATATTGGGCTTTAGTTTTTGGCATTTCTCTCCTTTTTGAATGACCGATTAACCATTGAATAATATTACATTATATAATTTTCAAAAACAAGTAAATTTTATAATTTTATTTTAAAATAATCAAACCTGTGACTAATTAAAAAAATGTCTTCGCATTAAATGATTAATATTTAAAATAATACACAATATACTTGCATAATAAATTATTAATGTTTATCCTTGGGGTTAATTAAAATTTAGAGTAAAAGGAGAAAAAATGGAACATTTGACAAAAGAGGCTTTTTTAGAGAAAGTTTTTAATTATGAAAAGAGTAAAGAATGGAAATTTGAAGGCGAGTTACCTTGCGTAATTGACTTCTATGCAGACTGGTGTCAACCATGTAAAATAGTAGCACCAATTTTAGAAGAACTTTCAAAAGAATATGAAGGCAAATTGAATATCTTTAAAGTAGATACCGAAAAAGAACAAGAACTTGCTGGAGCTTTTGGAATTCGCAGTATCCCATCAATTTTGTTTTGCCCCAAAGAAGGTAAACCACAGATGGCACAAGGAGCACTTCCAAAAGATGCTCTTCAAAAAGCATTCAAAGATATTTTAAATGTAGAATAATTAATATTTAAATATCTAAAATTAAAAATCCCATGTTGCACTGACATGGGATTTTTTATTATATACAATATTTATTTATAACTTCAAATTTTCAATTAATATTCACCTTTTTAAACCTGCTTTCGAAAATTTATATTCAGGAATATTTTGATCGAATTTAATATCATCAATAACAAATTCTGTCCCTTGTCCTCTTTTCAACATATCTTTAAATATCATTTTTGTAGGATACCAACGACCATTGATATTTTTAATATCTTTCAATTCCATTCTTTTTAATAATTTTCCATTCTTTGCATATAATTCTTCTCGCAACGGAATATATTTATTTTTATCAACCCAAATTTTTCGCTTATGATATGCAAGATTATCTACTTTCCCTATGAGATTAATTACCCAACAATTTACTTCATCGATAACCGTAGTTCCTGTCACTTTTGCATCATAATTTTCTGTCAATTCCTGACTTTCCATCATATCTTCATAAGATAAATCCGAACCCATTACAGATTGTTTCAACATATGTCCAGAAATTTTTATTATTCTATCTGTACTAGGAGTATAAATCCACAAATTATCATCAATTTTTAACATCTTAGTACCTTGTTCTCTAGCTGGTGATAAATATTCTGTAAAATTTTTTGAATCACCAACAGACCATGATTTGGATTCTATTATTCGTGAAGCTCTTCGGCCGTGAATTATCATTTTAGAGGTAACAACTTGATTTTCAGAAGTCATATTTTCATCAATTTTTTCTAATATCATTTCTGCAGATGGTGTTTGTGCATTAATAAATACAATTGTCATTAAAATCAATATTAATATTTTTTTCATTTTCTTCTCCTCTTTTCGAACATTAAAAATCACAAAACATATAAAAACAATTCAAGTTTCTAATTGTTTCCTTTATTTTTTATATTCCTTATTATGTAAAATCCTAACTCCTTAATTCTCTAACTCTCTAAAAAGCTGTGCCGTTTGTCTCTTATAAATTCCAATTCCGGCTAAAGCTGTTCCAATAATTGTAGAAAACAATCCAGGAATAAATCCGATATAAAATGTAAGCGGAGTGATTTTTGCTCTATAAACTGATTGTATCATCATAGATGTATTCTGCATCATTGAAGACAAATCTAATCCTTTTGTTTGCAACAAATACGAAAATCCCAAACCAATTATTGTTCCAAAAAGTGAGCCAAACAATCCAATCAAAACCGATTCATAAATCATCTTTCTATAAACTGCACCTTTACTTTCACCAATTGCAAGACGAAGACCAATCTCTCCATATCGTCTTAATCCACCAATTAAACCAATATTCCATAAAACAATTGACATTGCAAAAATAAATACAAAAATTATAATACCAATGATGCTATCCATATATTCCAACATAGATTTTAAATCATTTTGTTCGGATAAAGTTAACATTTTGGGTGAAAATTCATCTTCAGAATTTGAATATTTAGAATTAAAATCATTTGCGATTTCACTTGCCAACTCATTATTATATTTCCCCGATGGCAAATATCCCAAGATTTCACTCGTTGCATTTTCCATATTCAATACTTCTTGTGCGTCCTTAAAATCAATTATTATCGCCCCTTTATCTAACGCAGTAGTTCCAAAATGTACAATCCCAACAATAACAAAATTTTGCATTGCCATACTTCCAAACATTGTTGAACCAAGAAATGTAGCATCATCACCAACTTTAACATTTAGTTTTTCTGCCAACTCGTCGCTCATTAAAATTTCACCTGATTTTGTTGGAATTTTTCCTGCTCTCATCGCTTTTTGAAGATTCATTCTTTCAATATCGGATCCATTATCTGTAAGTATATTAATTCCCCAACCAACAACTGGACCTTGTGATTTTGTTATTCCACTTTCATCAGGAATATCAATAAGTCCACCAAATCTAATTCTATTTATCCAATTCATATTTGGAAATTCTTTCTCTAAATCATCAGTTAATTCATCAACTCCCACAATTGCAAGATCACTCGCCATCTGTTGCATATTTTCCGAATATGCTCTAGTGATTACCTTTGTATGTCCAGTTGTAAATCTTGCATTAAAATCAATCATATCGCCAAGAATTCCCGTTACCCAAGCTTGCATTAGTACAGTAAGCGTTACACCAATACTAATTGACAAAATTGGGAACAAACTTCTATGTCTATCACGAATCAATCCTTTTAATAAAAATTTAATCATTGTATTTTCCCCTTTATGGCATCAGTCGGATTTATTTTGGATATTTTTTTGGCTGGCAAATAACTGACGATTAATGTTGCAATAAAAATTACAAAAACAGTTCCAAAAATCAAACCGAGACTATATGTTGGATAAATTGCTTTCGCAATTGGCAATCCATAACTATCTGCTGCTTCTGGCATCGGGAATCCATTTTTTGCTTGCAATGCAAGTAGTGGAATTCCATAAATTGCTGCTAAAACTGCTGCAAAAATGCTATACATCGCCCCTTCTACTGTAAACAATCTAACAACTTGCCATCGTGTCATTCCCAAAGCAATTTCTGTCCCAATTTCTTTTTGACGACGAAAAATTGATAAAACTTGTGTATCAAAAATTGCTAATAATGCCAGAGCAAGAAGTATTAGATAAAAAATTGATCCACCAACATTTTTCATACGAATTATCTCGTCCATATCTGATAATAAAAATTTATGATCTCGAAAAATCCACCCATCCACCTCTGCATTTTTTCTGTCAACATTTTTTGTGATTAACATAGTTGCTTCGTTTGGTGTAACCAACATTTTTTGCAATTGTTGTAATGAAATCCAAATTTTCCCTTGGTCAATTACCGGCACATTCGAATTAAATATTCCAACAACTTTCGCATCTGAAGCATCAAAAGTTTCATTTGCATCTCGCCATCGAATTGGAAAATAATCACCAACTTCCAACTTGTTATTTTTTGCCATTCGTTTTCCAAT
Source organism: Fidelibacterota bacterium (assembly GCA_029931905.1). Classification (GTDB taxonomy): domain Bacteria; phylum Fidelibacterota; class Fidelibacteria; order Fidelibacterales; family Fidelibacteraceae; genus TCS52. Next base: position 3,462 of record JAOZRH010000080.1, on the reverse strand, counting down.
CAAAACAGAAATTTCATTTGAATTATTCTCTAATTTTTCAGTTGGAATTTTTAGAACTTTTTGATTTGGCATAATTCCATTTAATATCACATTTTGCATTCTACCGTCAGGATAAATTGTCCCAGTATTTATAAGTATTGGCGTCATTTCATTATTGGCAATATCATTTTTAAACTCTTGTGGAATTGCACTATGGCTTTCATTAATTGTGAACATATCATAAGGATCATAATTTTCTTGCCAATATTGTCCACCACCAATTTGCCACTCAACCATATCATGTCTCGCCTGTTCATTCCAACCGTTTAATACACCTTTATTCCAAATTATTATTACAAATGAAAATGACAAAACAATAACATTTAACCAAGTTCGCAAACCTGCACCGATTAGATTTCTAAAAGCTAATTTTATTGAAAGCATATTTCCTCCTTTATATTTGAACACAGATTCACACTGATTAAGCGGATTTTCGCGGTTAGTATTTTTGTTTTATTTTTTTCATTGCTAAATATTTTTCTTTTGAATTCGGCTTTTTTCCCAAAATTTAGCAAAAGACCGACTTCTATTTTTGTAGCTTTCAAATAATTTATTAATTGTGCTTCATGTTCCTTGCAAATTGATTTCGAAGCTTTTAATTCAACAATAACCAAGTCATTAACAAGTAAATCTGCATAGTAATTTCCAACCTCAATATTTTCATAATATACTTTTATATTTTTTTGATTTGTAACAGATAAACCCATTTTTCTTAATTCAATTATCATAGAATTTTCATAAATCTTTTCATAAAAACCATATTTTAATTCATTATACACTTTATAAAATGCTTCTATAATTTTTCCTGTTATTTCTTCGTGTAACATTATCTTTCCTGCATAATTTTTCTTAATCCGTGTTTATCCGCCAAATCCGTGTAAATCCGTGTTCTCTTACCAAATCAGTACTTTTCATAAATCACTCTCAACTTCTTTTCCATTTCTCTTTTAATTTTAGTGTGACTCAATTTATAATGATTGTTCATGAAACTAAAAATTAAAGTATTTCCTTTTTTTGTTTTGATATATCCACTTATATTGTGATTATTCGACATCGTTCCTGTTTTTGCATAAATATATGGTGGATTATTTTTATAAAATCTTTTTAAAGTTCCAGTTTTTCCACCAACTGGTAAATACGAAAACAAATCTTCATGTGGAACTTCATTATATATTTTTTCTAGTAAATAAACATAATCTTTTGGTGTAATTATATTATATCTTGATAATCCAGAGCCATCAACCCATCTTGGTTTTTGTGGAAATCCAGACAGATAATTATCTAAAGAATATTCAATTCCTTGAGCAACATTAAAAGTATTTTTTCTGGCATTAGCAACTTGTAACATCAATTGTTCAGCAATAAAATTATCGCTAACTGTCAACATTTCCCTATATAAGTCAGAATATTTAATTCCTTTAAATTCTTTAAATTCATACTTGTCTGAATTTGGAATTAGTTTAACTTCCTTATTTAGTGTATCACTTAATAATTCTACAACAAGTTGATTGGAGGTAATAAAAGGAATTGTTGTTCCACTTGAATCTGTTTTTTCATAATAAAATTTATTTGAATACAATTCTCTCTCAATTTCAATTGTATCTTGAATTTGAACATATTTTTGAAAATAATTCGGATATATTGCAATTCTACCATTTTCTATTAAAGTATCATTTTCCAAAAGCGTATCAATTACAAAGTCAATATTTAGAACATTGCCATAAATAGGAAATAAACTTTTTTCTGCTTGATAATAATAATTGTAATCATCCCAACACCAACCAAGACCATAATAATCATCTTGAATTTTTTCATCAACAATATAAATATTTTCCTTAGCATTTTTTAGAAAATCAAATGTTTTATTATTTTCAAAACCATATAAAAAAGATGGATCACCAGAACCCTTGATAATCAATGAATCGCCTGTTTTATAATAATATAAACTCGTTACAGAGTCACCAAATGTTTTAAAAGCAGAATAAAATGTGATTAACTTTGTATTTGAGGCGGGTGTAAAATATTTATTACCATTATGATTTATTATTTCTTTTTTTGCAATTGGATCATATAACACAAAGCCCTTGAAATATGAAATTCCTTTTTCTTCGTTTCTAAATTCCTTTTTCAGTTTTAGAGTCGTTCCACACGAACTTAATAAAATTAATGTGATTATTAATGTGATTACTTTTTTCATTTTTCTCCTTATATTTTTATTTACATTCTAACTCTACCCAACTACTTTTCCATCTTTCAATAAAATTTGTCTTGTCAAATATTGAATTACTTTTTCATCATGTGTAGAAAATAAAAAAGTCGTATTCAGTTCTTTATTTAATTTTGACATCATTTTTAAAATATTATGTGCATTTTCTGCATCAAGATTTGCTGTTGGTTCATCAGCAAGAACTATTTCAGGTAATTTTACCATAGCTCGAGCTACTGCAACTCTTTGACATTCACCACCAGATAATTGTCCTGGACGAGATTTGATTTTATCTGTTAAACCAAGCCATTCAAGTGCATCTAAAACTGCTTTTTTCCTTTTACTAGCCGACATTTTCAAAAGCAACAACGGAAATTCTACATTTTCATATACAGAATAAACGGGTAATAAATTATATGTTTGAAAAATGAAGCCAATATTTTTATTCCTTAATTTTGCTGCTTTTCTGTGTGTCAATTTTCCAATAGATTCCCCAAGAGTAATTACTTCACCTTCAGTTGGAACATCTAACGAACCAATAATATTCAATAATGTAGTTTTTCCAGAACCACTTGGACCAACTATTCCAGTAAACTCACCAGAATTTATTGAAAGATTAATATCATCTAAAGCAGTAAACTTTCCCTTCCCTTCAGGATATTGCTTTTTCATATTTGTAATTGTAATAATTGAATTTGCCATCTATTACTCCTTTTATTGAAATTCTATATTATCTATTTTTATTATAATGTGATTCTACAATTCTGTAAAATGAATTAAATTCCTGATTATCCTTGAATGCTCTTTTAGGTACTATTATTGCAATGTCTTTTCCTATAAAAATTAATATTCTACGATTAGTACGCTTGAGTTTTTGGATTACATTCCAATTAAGTTCTCTTTTACAATATTTATTTTCAGTAATAATTACATTATCGGTTAATTCAATGCTTTTATTTATTATGTCAGTATTTTTCTTTTTTGATATTGAAGATACTATTTCGAAAATAAATCCAAAAATAATTAAAATGATTAAAATAACTAGCATTAATATAATCCAAGCTATACACATTACTAAAAATGAGTAATTATCATTAAAAACTTTTAAAAATGTCCAACTTATATAACAGGAAACTATAAAATTGAATATTATTCTAAATATCGAATGTGTGTTGTAATACCATAAAAATGCAACATAATCACGATAAGTCATTTTA
>JAOZRH010000250.1 GCA_029931905.1 Fidelibacterota bacterium | reverse complement strand
GAGAATTATTCAAGTATAAAAAAATTCAGACAAGATTTTTATGATGGAGAAAACAAGATGTTGGCAAAAATACTCCAAGCAGATGTAGATCAAAATGTTTTTTATGAAATAGAAATTGATGAAATTGCCAAATTGCTTAGTTTAGTACTGCGAGGATTAGAGGTTTTAATTATTGACGAAGGGAAGGATGAATTTTCGGATAAACGTTTAAATTTGATGATGGAGGTTTTATTAAATGGAATTTGCAAATAATTTTTTTACCAAAAAAGTTACCAGAATATTATCGTGGTCAATTATTATCAGGGTTTATAATTTATTTTTAAAATACTTTCTTACAATTATTCGAACTATATCGTTATTAACAGTTGTGAGTATCGGAATTATTATCAGTGTTTTATTAAAAATAATCATAGTATTTTCAGGTAAATGGCGTTTTATTCAGATTAACACAAAATATGTGGTTAGATGGACATCTAAAATTTTACTGGCTATCTGTGGCGTGAAAATTAGAGGATCTCATAATTTTAATATATCTAATGGTGTTGTTGTTTCCAATCATTGGGGCTATTTGGATTCTCTGATACTTATGGCATTCTCTCCATGTCTTGTTATATCTAATGTTGATGTGGAAAAAATGCCGATTGTTGGTAAGATAATGATGTCTATGGGATTTGTTTTTGTCGATAGAAATCGTAACAAAACTATTCCTGATATTATAAAAAAGACAACTGATATTATCAAACATACCAATCTAAATATTGCTTTTTTCCCAGAAGGTGCTACTGGCGATGGATTCAAATTAAATAGGTTTAAATCTTCATTCTTTGAATTGGCATACACAACAAAGGCAAATGTTGTTCCAGTTGTTATTCGCATTAAATCAATTAATGGGAAAGCGCCTAATAAATATACTATTAATCAAGTCGTATTTCATAATACGAGTGAAAATATAATAAAACATATATTGAAATTATTACAATTGAAATCAATAGAAATTAGTGTTGTTGATTTACCACAAATTTCTTACTATGACATAACTTCAAAAAAATTATCACGAAAAGATATTTGTAAAATTGCTGAAGATAAAATTAGTGATTATATATAAACATTAAGGATTAATATGACTCATTTAAATAATAATTTTGATAATAACATAAAGAAATTGATCTTATTTCTATTTTGTTTTATTTTTACTACAAATACATATTTAGAAGCTGTAAATCTTACACAAAATAAAAAATCTCCAAAAATCAATAAAGCTAATTATACTTATAATCAATTAAAGGATGAGAATCTTAAAATTGGGCTTGCTCTTAGTGGAGGCGCAGCAAAGGGACTTGCTCATATCGGTGTTATTAAAGCATTAGAAGAAGCAGGAATTAAGATTGATTATATTGCAGGAAGCAGTATGGGGGCACTTGTTGGTGCCGCGTATGCATCTGGTGTTCCAATTGACACGCTTGAAAAAATCGCTATCAATACTGACTGGAAAACTTCTATGAAATTGTTTGTTCCTGGATTATCTACATCCGGTTTAATTAATGGGAAAAAAGTAGAAAATTTTTTATATAAACTTTATGATGATAAAAGAATAGAGGATTTGCCGATTCCTTTTGCTGCAACAGCATCAGATATTGATACAGGTAAATTATATGTTATTAATAAAGGAAGTTTATTAAATGCTGTTCGTGCAAGTATATCTATACCAATAGTTTTTACACCTGTGAAATATAAAGATATTTTTTTAGTTGATGGTGGGTTGGTTGACCCTGTGCCAATAGATGTCGTTCGTGAAATGGGAGCTGATTATGTTATTGCTGTCCATGTAGTTCATGCTATGTTATCTTCGAATGAAAAGGAGTATATTGAAATTGTAAATTTGGATTCTAGTAGGGAACGACGATTTACATTAGAAAATATTGGTAACAAAATTTCGGAATATATTGATAAAGATACAGTTAAAGCAGATGAGAAGGAATATTATAAACAAAACCAAGTGCCGAAAATGATAGAAATATCACAAAATACTTTACGGATAGTACAAGATGTTATAGCACAACTTCAAATTGAACTATATAAACCAGATTTACTTATAGAACCAGATACACGAAATATAAATTTGTATGAATTTTATCGTGGAAAAGATGCTATTGAAATTGGATATAGAGAAACAATGAAGGTTTTGAATGGTATAAAAACTTATTCTAAAGATAGCAAAAATAGATAATGTAAATTATAAATTAAAATCTAAATATTTTACTTTCAAAATTGGGAATTATTAGTTCTGTTTAGTCTTTGTTATTTTTGAATAGCAATATGATATTTTTCCTTTTTTTATTGAATAAAAATAATCTAATAGATATTGTATTCTAAAAATATTATATTATTAAATATTGTTGAAAAAGTAAAATAAAAAAAGGGAGTAAAAATGAGATTAA
>JAOZRH010000249.1 GCA_029931905.1 Fidelibacterota bacterium | reverse complement strand
AGATTTTTAAGAACTGATTTGGATAAACAAATTGAAATTCCGGCTGATATTGAACATGTTGTTGATATATCAAGAGGTACAAAATTAGGTATTAATGGAACTGAAATACATACCGTAGAACATGTGTTAGCGGCAATATCGGGATTAGAGATTGATAATATATTAATCGAATTATCCGGTCCTGAACCACCAGTTATGGATGGTAGTGCGAAACCATTTGTTGATGCATTGCTTTCTGCCAGAATTGTTGAACAGGATGCTATTCGTAAAAAATTGATTATTGATAGAACTGTAACTTATACTGATCCTGTTGAAGGAATTGATATTCATGTTACACCTTCTGATAGATTTCGAATAACTTATATGGTTCAATACAATGATGAAGCAAATATTGGTACACAATATTATGCGATTTATTCTCTTTCTGATAATTTTATTAATGAAATTGCACCTGCGAGAACTTTTAGTTTATTAAGTGAAGTTGAAGCATTAAAAAATCAAGGTTTAATTAAAGGTGGAAATTTAGAAAATGCAATAATTTTTGTTGATAAACCAATAGCTGATGCGGAAAAGGAAAAACTAAAGAAATTATTTAACATTAAAGATACAATTACAATTGGTGAAAAAGGTATTTTGAATGATAGGAAACTTAGATATAAAAATGAACCCGTAAGACACAAGATATTAGATTTGATTGGGGATTTTTCATTGTTAGGTGTGCCGATGCAAGGACATGTTGTTGCTGCTCGTAGTGGACATCGTTCTAATGTTGAATTAGTTAAAAAAATTAGAAAATTATTTAAGAAACAGTTTATTCAAAAAAAATTTTCTAAAGAAAGGGAAGAACAAAAATATATTTCGATAGATATTGAGACAATCACAAAAATTCTTCCTCATCGTTACCCATTTTTAATGGTTGATAGGATTACAAAACTTTCTCCAAAAAATAAAATAATTGCAATAAAAAATGTTTCAGTGAATGAACCATATTTTATTGGGCATTTTCCTGAAAGACCAATTATGCCAGGTGTAATGATTTTAGAGGCAATGGGGCAAGCTGGAGGAGTTTTATTGTTAAATTCTTTAGATAATCCTGATAGCAAGCTTGTTATGTTTACAAGTATGGATAATGTAAAATTTAGAAAAATTGTTACTCCAGGTGATCAACTTCAATTGGAAGTAACGATGATTCGTCAAAGAGCAAACTTTACAGTTATGGAAGCAAATGCTTATGTTGATGGTAAGCTTGCGGCGAGTGCAAAATTAAGTGCAGCGATTACAGAAAAATAATAGTAGAGAAATTTGGAAAATATAAGCGATAGAGCAATAATAAATAAATCAGCCAAATTAGGTAAAAATGTAAAAGTTTTTCCTAATGCCATTATTGATGAAGATGTGGTAATTGGTGATGGAACAATTATTAATTCAAATGCAATAATTAGATCTGGAGCAAGGATAGGAAAAAATTGTGAGATATTTCCTGGTGCAATAATTAGTGAAATTAATCAAGATTTAAAGTTTAATGGAATGAAAACATATACTTATATTGGTGATGGAACGATTATAAGGGAATATGCAACTGTTCATAGAGGTACTGAAGATAGAGAAAAAACTGTTATAGGAAAAAATTGTTTAATAATGGCTTATGTTCATATTGCTCACGATTGTATATTGGGCGATAATGTTATAATATCAAATACTTCACAAATTGCAGGTCATGTTACAATCGAAGATTATGTAACAATAAGTGGAATGGTTCCCGTTCATCAATTTGTAAGGATAGGTAAACATTCATTTATCGGTGGTGGTTATAGAGTTTCAAAGGATATTCCGCCATATATTTTAGCTGCTGGTGAACCATTAAAATATAAAGGATTGAATATTGTCGGATTGAAACGGCGTGGTTTTAATAGTGATATTATCAGAGAATTGAAGGAAATTTATAGAGTTATATATAGATCAGAGTATAATAAGAAAGATGCTATTGAATATATTGAGAATAATTTTAAACTTTCAAGTGAAAGTAAATATGTTGTGGATTTTATTAAAAATAGTAATAGAGGCGTTTTATAATTTTATATTTTGTATTGGTTTGAATTTTCTGATCGGGGTAAAATGGATTTAATTAGAAATGAAACAAATAATACTAAACTCTTTTATATTTTAGGAGTTTTTTTATTAATCTTATTGCTTAATTCCGAAGGGATTGCAGATTCGCAAACAGATATTATGAATATTAATAATAAAGGTGAAGTAGAAGATTTGTTAGCAACAGTAGATTTATTGAATTACAATCCTGAAGTTTTAGAAACATCGGTTAATTTCCGATTAAGTTATTTATCAAAATTAGATTTACTGTTTCCTGTTTTTGGTGCAAATTTTAAATTACTTGACAATTATAGTATTAGTGCTGGATTTGGAATTGATGATTTTAATAATCATTCAATA
>JAOZRH010000248.1 GCA_029931905.1 Fidelibacterota bacterium | reverse complement strand
TAGTACACATAATCCTAATTGGGCAAAAATTTTTGATCAACCTAATTATGATATTCACCAAAAATCAAAAGATATTGATGAAGATAATAAAAATTTATTTTATAAACTTGCCCACATCTATTTTGCAAGACCTAAAGTTTTAACTCAATATAAAAGAAAGGCTTATGTTTCTTTATTTGATGATTATGGAAGAGTTACTTTTGATAAAGATTTGAGATATATGAAAGAGAATACTTTTAATCTTGTTCCAGATGAAAATAAAATGTGTCATTTAGATAGTGAAACTATCTTTGATCCTGGTGCAAGTATAGTTTTAGAATTAAAAAGTTATTCAACAGCTTTTCCTACTTGGATGATAGATCTTATAAGAACATTTGATTTAAAAAAAAGAAGCTTTTCTAAATATAAAACCGGAATCTATGAAACATTACATGAATTTGAATATGAAATGTTTGATAAAGTTCCAGTTTATGTATAGATGTGATATTTGATATTAGAAAAATTTAAACCTAAGGTCTTATTTTTCATACATTTCACTTATAATAACACTACAAAATTCTATTTTTCACATCTATTGAAGACAGGGAATTTCTAATTTTCAATTTAAAATTCTTATAAACCGTTTATTTTCATATTCTGTCTTTTTATTCTATTTTATCAACATCATCTTGCCTTGACTAATATTACTATTTGTCTTAACACGATAAATATAAATTCCACTTGATAAATTATCCGAAGTAAATGAAATATTGTTTATTCCAGCGTTTAAATTTCCGTTAAAAGCAGTCGCTACTTTTTGTCCATTTATATTATAAACCGTAATTTCAACATTGCCAGAATTTGGTAAATTAAATTTTATTACTGTAGAATTATTGAACGGATTTGGATAATTTCCTATCAATTTAAATTTGTTTGGAGTTACATTTTCAATTGAAGATTTAGTATCGTCATATCCAAAATATTTTAAAATCTTTCCAGCAAATTCTTCTCTTTTAGCTTCCTCATAAATTGTCTCAAATGGAAATCCAATATAAACAATTTTACAAGCAGAAGTTCCACCAGATACCGTTCCAGAGTATTGAATACCTGCAACTTGTGAAGCATCATATCGTAATGCAACTTCCGAACCACCATTAGTCGAAATAACATCAGGATATTTCACATTCCAAATACCATGATTTCCATCATCATAACCAAATGACAATCCGCTAAATACTGTTCCTGTTTCTCCATAAACAGAATAATCTTCAGAAGCATCTGCAATCTTAGCATTAGTTTCATCATCTGGAAAATTTGCTTTTAGAAAATTATTATAAAAGTTTTTATCTGAAGTTGCACCTTTATAATCTAAATCCCAACCAACTTCAGAACCAGATACAAATAAATTTCCACCTTGTTTCAAGTAATTTGTAACTTTTGTTTGTTCTGTGGAATTAAATGTCTCATCAGCTGTACTCTCATCTCCAAGATTCCAAAAAACAGCATCATAATCATTCAAATTTACATCACCAGCAATTACAGCATCATTCGAACATGTTTCAAAAGAATATTTATATTTTCTCAAAGCCATTCCAAAATCCATTGCAAATTCATGATATGAAAAAGCATAATCATTTATTCTATCAAAACCATCAACAATTAAAAATTTTTCGCTATTATTTGAATCGTATTGAACTCCATACGAATCTGTTTGCATACTTTCATCACTGTCACTTTTCGATTTACTTTTTACTTTATAAAATGATGCAACCCCATCTCCAATTGCACTATTTAAAGTTAAAGTAGAAGAATTTACAGTTTCAATTTTTTCCCAAGCACCGCCTTCTACAAATCTATAAATATTATGTCCGCCAGTTGAAGTTGTATCAGATGAACTCCATACTGTTTGTTGGGAATTTGTTCCAAATAATTTTACGGTATTTAATTCTGGAGTGGCGATAAAATCACTACCAGTAATTTCATCATATCTAATTGGAACATACGAGGATAAAGCACTTGTTGAAAAAGAATAATAACGACAAGCCCAACCAGAACCAGTTGCCTCAGCCATTAAAAAACTTCCATTTGCATTTCTTTCTACATTTAAACGAATATGAGAACCTGCTTTATTCGCTGCATCTGCTGGAGCCATATTATCCCAACTGCTTAATTGCGTAGAAATATTGTGTATTGTTGAAGTTCCATATTTATCTGATTGATCCCAACACCGACTTACATATCCTGAACAATCGACACCGATAGTATAAGTATCTCCCCAGCTTACTTCACTTCCAGTTACATTATCTCCTGCTTTTTTTCCACTCGCTATACCGGATTCAAAAGTTGACAGAGAGGTAAATCCACCCCATTTATATGGAACTTTTGTATTTGAACCAATCATCCACCAATATCCATTATTACTCGATGGTGTTCTTACTTGTACAGTATTTATTGTTTCTATACCATTAGTA
>JAOZRH010000079.1:6210-9250 GCA_029931905.1 Fidelibacterota bacterium | reverse complement strand
AGAGATAAATTATGGAATTAATTCATTAAAAGATTGGGTAAATATTTTTAAAAAAATAATTAAATGGGAAATGGAGTTTGAAGATAATCCAAGATATGATTTGCGAAATATTTTGAATGATCAAAAAATAAGTATAAATGAAGAATTTGAAAAATTTGTAATAAAAAATTATCAAAATTTGATTAATGGAGATGCTAACATTCCGTTGTCACCCGATGTCTTAGATACATATTTAAAACCACTTTTAAAAAATAATAAAAAAGTATTATTCGTTGTAATTGACTGTATGAGATTTGATCAATGGTCTTTTATTGAACCATCACTTTATGAAAATTTTGATATAGAACTGCATTCTCATTTGAGTATTCTACCAACAGCAACACCATATAGCAGAAATGCAATTTTTGCCGGTGAATATCCTGATACTATTAATAAAATTTATCCAGACATTTATTCAAATGCTGATAATGACGAAAGTATGAATAATAAAGAAAAACAATTGCTTAATAGATATTTACAGAAGGCACACATAAATGTAAAAAATGGTGTAAAATATATAAAAATCAACAATGCGGAATTTGGGGAAAATATTTTTTCAAACTTTTCCGATTACAATAATAATTTAATTGCTATGGTTGTAAATTTTGTTGATATGCTTACTCATAAACGAGCAAAATCAGATATTTTACAAGAAATCATACCAGATGAAGCAAGTTATAGGAATATAGTAAAAAATTGGTTCAACCATTCATATATACAACAAATATTCGAAAAAGCTGGTGAACTTGGATATACAATTGTCGTTACAACTGACCATGGTAGTACAAGTGTAAGAGAAGGTACTACAATAAAAGCAGATAAAACAACATCTGATAATGTAAGATTTAAAGTAGGTCGCAATTTAAAAATAGATGATAGAGCAGCATTAATGGTAAAAAATCCAAAAGATTTTAAATTACCCTTAACACACATAACAAACAATTTTGTTTTCGCAAAAGATAATTATTTTTTCTTATATCCCAATAATTATAGAAAATATCAAGCTCTATATGAAGATACTTTTCAACACGGCGGTATTTCTATGAACGAAATGCTTTTACCTGTTGCAATACTAACTCCCAAAAAATAAATTAAAATATTGAAATAATATGATTGAAAATAAAATAACTACAAAAAAAATAATATCCGATTCTCCAAAAAATACAGAAAAAATCGCATATGAGCTTGCCTCAAAAACTCGTCCTGGTAATGTTTTTGCATTAATTGGAAATTTAGCATCTGGAAAAACAACATTCACAAAAGGATTTTGTAAATATTTCAATATTATTGAAAATGTTACAAGTCCAACTTACACAATAATAAATGAATATAGTGGTGACATTCCAATTTTTCATATAGATTGCTATAGAATAAGCAAAACAAAAGAATTGTTGGATTTGGGAATTGAAGAATATTTTGATTTTGGTGGAATAATGTTAATAGAATGGCCAGAAAAAATATTAGATTTCTTGCCAAAAAATACAATCATTATTAATTTTGAATATGATAAAAAAAATCAGAATAGAAGAATAATAAAAATTGAAACAAATAATTAATTTAAAACAGGCATTTAATAAAAAATTATGAAAATATTATCTTTTGAAACATCTTCGTCAATATGTGGTTTATCGTTCCATCAAGATGGAAAACTAATTGATGAAATTTATCTTGATCAACCACGCATTCACTCAGAAAAATTAGTTGAATTAACAGAAAATTTAATTAAAAAAAATAATTTAAAAATCAACAATATTGATTTAATTGCAGTTTCTAATGGTCCTGGTTCATTTACAGGATTACGAATTGGAATGAGTTTTGCGATTGGTTTAGCTTTTCCATATAATATTCCAATTGCGCCAATAAATACAATTATTGCATATATGGCGAGCCATACTGATAAAGTTAGTAAATATAAATCACCAATTTTCGTATTTCATTCACATAGCGATTATATTTTTACAGCTACTTTAGAAGAAGCTAAAATAAAATTTATAAAAAAAAATGAATTTAAAGAAAATTATCCAAACTGTGACATCATCGTTACAAACCAAAAAAATCTTGAAATAGATGATATAGAAATAAAATATGCTCCAGTTTTACCATCTGCAATTGGTAGTTACTATTTAAATCAAACAAAAAAATATTCTACTATAAATTATGCAGAAATAAAGTTAAATTATGGTCAAGAATATAAACCAATAAAATGGAGAATGTAAATAAATTGAAAAATATAAATAAGCCACATATTCTTCTAACTAACGATGATGGAATTTCAGCTCCGGGATTATTAGAATTAAAAGAATCTTTAGAAAAAATTGGGAATGTTTCTATTGTCGCTCCAGCAAGCGAACAGAGTGCAACTGGGCATGGAATAACTTTAGATAATTCGCTTTCAATATTTGATTATTATCATAAAAATAAATTTTTTGGAATAGCTGTAAAAGGTACACCAGCAGATTGTGTAAAATTAGCCACAAATGCTATTTTAAAAGAACTACCAGACATTATTGTTTCTGGAATTAATTTAGGTGGAAATACTGGATATAATGTGCTTTATTCTGGAACGGTATCAGGTGCAGCAGAGGGAGCATTAATGGGAATCCCTTCAATTGCAATAAGTTTAACAACTTATGTTGACCCTAATTTTAAACCAGCTGGATATTTTATACAAAATGTAGTTAGTGAAGTCTTGTCAAATGGATTACCGGAAGGAACTTTATTGAATATAAACATTCCAAATGTAAAAAATGATTCTGATATCAAAGGTGTTAGAATCACTGAACAAGGAAATACCCGATGGAAAGAAATATTATACGAACGCAAAGATCCGAAAAACCGAACATATTATTGGATGACGGGTAAAGAACTGATTTTTAATGAACCACCTATCAAAGATAGAAGTGCAATTAAGGAGAATTATATTTCAGTTACTCCAATACAACTTGATTTAACTGATTATAAAAATATAGATACAGTTAAAAAATTAAATTTAACATATAAA
>JAOZRH010000079.1:0-6110 GCA_029931905.1 Fidelibacterota bacterium | reverse complement strand
ATTTTCTGCCAATTATTCAAAAAAAGATATTGATAAAGCTCTAACAATGTATCAAAATGGAAATTACTATGATGCACTTATTAAACTAGAAAAAACATTAGATTTAGTAAACATAAGAGATGATCAATATTCTTCAGTAGCACTATTTATGATAATCAAATGTAATTATAAATTACAAAATTATGACTCTGTTATGAGATATAGTAGAATATTTGGCGAATATTTTCCTACTAGTCAATATTTAGCAGATATTTATTTTATCAAATCTCAGTCGCTTGTTAACAAAAACAATTATAACACAGCAATATTACCAGCTCTTGAAGCAGAAACATTAACAAACGATTTAACATTTTCTAATAATATTAAAAAATTTATAATAAAAATTAGCAGTGCTTTTATATCTGAAAATGAATTATTAGAAATATTATCTCTTATAAAAACAGAAAACCAATATTATTTTGTAAAATTATTACTAATTGAAAAATATATTGATAATGGTGATTTTGAAAAAGCAGAAAAAACTATCACAGAAGTCGAAAAGAAAATTAGTACTACTGATTTTTTTGGAATAGCATATATAAAAGATTTAAAAAAGAATTTGATAAATAGTAATACTGAAGAAATAAATATTGGTGTAGTTTTACCATTAACTGGTGCAAATTCAATTCCTGGAAATAATATATTAAATGGAATAAAATTAGCACTTAAAAATTATAAAGATAAAAATAATTCAGCTGAAATAAATTTAATAATATTAGATACAGAAAGTGATACAAAAAATGCAGTAAAACATACATATCAACTCAGCCAAATGAAAAATTGTGTTGCGGTTATTGGCCCATTATCAAGCCAATCAGCTATTGCAATGTCACCGATTTGTAATATTCTCAAACTTCCACTACTTACACCAACTGCTACAGAAAATGGATTGGCAAATATGGGAAAATATATATTTCAATTAAGTCCAGATAAAGATGAAAGAGGTTATGCAATTGCAAATTATTCAACCAATAATTTGAAATTGGAAAATTTTGTTACTATAGCTCCGGGAGACCAGTATGGACGCACAATTGTAAATAGTTTTAACAATACAATAGAACAAAAAGCAGGAAAAATTATTGAGAATATTTGGTATCAAGGAACTCCAAAAGATATTAGACACGAATTTAAAAGAATAATAGAAGTTGATTCATTAACTTATAATTATTTAAACAATGATTCTACACTAATAGATTCTTTACAAAAATTAATAACAAAAATTAACTTTTCTACTATACAAACTATAGATTCATCATTTTTATTAGTAAACAATAAATCAATTTTATCAATTAATGATTCATCATTTTTGAGCAATAATAACCAATTATTATTTAATACAACTGAAAATTCATATTTTATAGAAGAAAGTAATTCTTCCATATCAATGTTAAATGATTCATCATTATTATCACTAAACGATTCAACATTTATTTTGAAAAATAGCTTATTACCAATAAATACAATATTTAATATTAACACAATTGACTCATTGGAAGAATATTTTTCTTACGATAATCCTGAATATAAATATTTTAGATATGTAGATTCAATAAAAAATATAATAACTTCTAATCCAAAAAAAGATAACATCTTATTAATTAATAACAAAAGTGCTATTTATTTCGCAATATATCCAGATGACATTCAGTATATTGCACCACAAATTGCAAAATATGATTTTCAAGCACAATATCTTGGTGATGCCAATTGGTTTGATATTGATATACTTAATAAATATAAAAATTATATTGATGGAATAATTTTTATATCCGATCATCTTTGGTTAGAAGGGAAAAAAGAAAATGATCAATTATTTAAAAAATATAAAGAAATCAATGGAACAGCTCCGAACAGAATTGGACTTTATGGATATGATACTATGTTATTATTATTAAATCAAATTGAATCTGGTGCTCATACAAGAGAAGAAATAAACAATTCTTTATCAAATTTAAATATATTCACTGGACCAATTAGAAGAATAAAATTCACATCGAGAAAACCAAGAGTGAATACGGCAATGAATGTCTTACAATTTAAAAACAACAGAATACATATCTTAGAAGAAGAATAATATTTATATATGAAAAGTGTAATATCTTCAATTTTTCATATAATTTAAAAAAGGAATAAAAAAGTATGGATTATTTAAAAGTATTGATATTGGCAATAACACAAGGATTAACCGAATTTTTACCAGTGAGCAGTTCTGGACATTTAGTAATAGTTAGTGAATTTTTTGGGATTCATTATCCAGGAATCACTATGGAAATATTTCTTCATTTTGGGACATTTTTAAGTGTTTTAGTTGTATTCAGAAAAGATATTCATAATATATTAATTGCTTTTTTTAAAAATTTCTGGAAAGTTACCAGTTATCCTAAAAATATGAAAGAAAATGAAAATTTTGCAATGAGCATTTATATGTTGCTTGCAATAATACCAGCTGGAATTGCTGGTGTATTTTTTGGTGATTTTTTTGAAAATTTATTTAAAAATATCAATGCCGTTGGATTTGCTCTAATCGTTACTGGTACAATATTGTTTCTTACACAATGGGCAAAAAAGAGTAATAAAAAACTTACTTTATGGTCATCAATGATAATAGGAATTGTACAGGCATTTGCAATAATACCTGGAATTTCTCGAAGTGGTAGTACAATATCAACTGGATTGTTTTTAGGAATTGATAAGAAAAAAGTGGCAAGATTTTCATTTATTTTAGCTTTACCACTTGTATTTGGAGCAACTCTTTTAGAAACAAAAAATCTCGTTGGAGTATCTGCTATTGATTGGAGGCTAATATTATTTGGTACAACAATTGCCTTTATTACAGGTTATTATGCAATTAAATGGATTCTATACAGTTTACTAAAAGGGAAATTTTATATTTTTTCCTATTATTGTGTAATATTAGGATTTTTAATATTGGCATTTAATTAATATTTTTATATTTTACAAGCAATGATAATTTGTAGATTTATAAATAGGTGCATAGATTAATGAGTTGGTTTTCTGATTATTTAAAAGAATTGAATAATATTAATAAAGGACAATTTGTGCCAATTTATTTTCTTTTCGGTGATGATTTTTACTTAAAAGAAAATTTTATTACAATACTAACAAAATCATTTAAAAATGTAGTTGGAGAAATTGATAAAGATATTAAATATGCAAAAGAATTAGAATCTTCAGATTTTCAAAATATTTTATATTCAATTTCAATGTTTAAAAAGCCTCAAGTAATTATTATAAATGATATAAAAAAACTTAAGACGCCTTCTAAAAATATTCTTAAAAAATATTTAGATAATCCAACAAAAGAAAATATATTAATATTAATTGCACCAGAAATTGATAACAAAAACAAATTTTTAAAAAATGTAAAATCAAAAAGTAAAACTTTGATGATAACTTCTCCATTTGAAAATGAAATACCAACTTGGATAAAAAGTTATCTTAGTAATAATAATAGAAAAATTACAAATTCTGCAATTGATCAACTAATTAAAATTGTTGGAACAAATTTATCAGATATATCAAATGAATTGGAAAAATTGGATAATTATTTAGAATATGATAAAGATATTAGCGAAGAAGATGTAAGTTTTATTGCTGGATATTCAAAAACCAACAATATCAATGATTTATTGAAGTCAATAGGAGAAAATAATAAAGCAGAAACTATAATTGTTATAGAAAATTTACTTTCTAAAGGATTTAGTGATGTTTATATGTTAATAACACTTTATAATTTTATTTGGGGATTGGCAGTATTAAAAGATTCAAGAATTGTTACCGATTTTTCAACTGGAAGAATATTACATGTATATAATACAAATCAACTAAACCAGATGAAAAGATATGCACAGAATTACACTAAATCTCAGCTTTTAAGAGGTATAAATGCAATTGTAGAAGCAGATAAAAGAATAAAAACAAGTAGCATCAATTCCTTAAATAACATAATATTAGTAATAGAAACCATTATGAGAGAAGATTAATTTGAACAATAATAAAAAATATACAGATGAAGAATTAATCCTCCAATTTCAAAAAGGAAATGAACGAGCATATTTAGAGCTTGTAAATAGATTTAAAGACCGATTATTAAATTTTGTTTTTGGTTATGTTCATTCTAAAGAATCCGCTGAAGATATTGTTCAAGACACATTTCTAAAATTATATACAAGTGCAAATATGTACAAAGAAATTGCAAAATTTAGCACTTGGATATTTACAATAGCCGCAAATCTTGCAAAAACTGAACTGAGAAAACGAAACAGACGAAAAATATTTTCATTAAGCGATATGGGATTTGACAGTAAAGAATACGAAATTCCTTCAGAAACAGATGTTCCGGAAAAAAATACAAATTCAAAACACCAAATCGACGATATTTTAAAAGCCGTACATCAATTGGAAGAGCCATTTAAAAGTACATTAATTTTAAGAGATATTCAGGAACTTTCTTATGAAGAGGTGAGTAAAATAGTTGATGTATCAATTGGAACCGTTAAAAGTAGAATTAATCGAGGCAGGTTAAAATTGCAAAAACTATTGAAGAAGAAAAAAAATTAAGGAGAAGTGCTTATACGATGAACTGTTACAACTTTAAGAACATAATATCAGATTATTTAGATAATAATCTCCCACATTTAATGAGAATTGAAGCAGATGAACATTTAGAAAATTGTGAAAATTGTAGAATCAAATTAGCTGAAATGAAAAACATTCTTAATTCTCTTCACAATTTACCAAAATTAAAAACATCAGAAGATTTTAACGACAAGTTGTTGAAAAAAATTGAAAAACATAAGTCACAAAAACAATTTATTTTCAAACAATTCTTGTATAAATATTCTCAGCCATTGTCTTCTGCTGTTGCTGTATTTATTCTATTATTTGGAGTTTATTTTGTCTATAATTCTATTTTTCCAAACATGCCAAATCAAACAATTTCCACGGCTGAAATTCAAAATAACATCTTAAATAATCCTACTAACCTATCACAACCTACAGCAAATCCTCAATATGTTAAAAATGAAAATGATGAAATTGATTCGTCTAAATTAAATGATATTCAAAAAAATAGTTTCGAAAATAAAATTAAAATGGTAAATCAAACAAAATAGATTTATTCTTTTTTATCATTTGAATATATTTCGATACCGTCAACATATACTTTTTTAACAAATGAATTTTTAGAAAAGAAATCACTTGAGAATACAACAAAATCAGCAAAGTAATTTTTTCTTAAAATTCCAATTTTTTTTTCTAATCCAAAAAATTGAGATGGAAAAATTGCTGAATACTGTATAAATTCTTCTTCTGACATTATCTCTAATATTTGATTACTAATACTATGATAAACATTAGACATTATTTTTTCTTTTTCAAATATTTTATAATATAAATTTAAATTTAGACCAAAATAATTTTCAACATCATTTAATTCTTTTTCCTCTTCTATCATCTTAATTATACTTGATAAATCAGCAATTACAGTCACATTATCGAAAGTTGTTTTTTTCCATTCAATATCTTTTGGTAAATTAACAACTTCAATCTTATATTCGTTTAATAATTTCGAAAATATCTTAATTTGATATTCTGAAAAATCCTGTAACCATAAAGAATATTCATTATTTAATAATTTTTTAATAATATCATTTGATAACTGTCCTTCATGTGGCAATTTATTTTTTTTATCAACATTTAAATAATACTTTGAAAAAACAAGATTATCTTCAAAATCATGATACATCTTATGAAATTCGCCAGCAGATAATTCATTATTTTTATAAAAATACCCCAACAATTCATTTTCTGAAAAAGGTGCAATTTTATGAAAATATATTTTATTGTTTTGCTTTAATAAACAATATACGATCCCTTTTCTAATTAATAAAGAATCAATATAATCAACTTTACTACTATCATAAATATTTAAATCAAAAAATACTGGAGTTATATGATTATATTCTCTATTAGTGTCCAATGAATCACTATAAAAAGAAATATTTTCTATTATATCATTATTTATTTCAATAATTCCAGGGGATACGACA
>JAOZRH010000008.1 GCA_029931905.1 Fidelibacterota bacterium | reverse complement strand
ATTATGATACACAAAAGCAGAATTTTCATTTTATTAATATTTTTATTAATATCAAGCATATTACTTTTTGCAGATGATGATGCAAAAAAGAGTAGCTTTGAACAATTATTGTTTGATATGAATACCGAAAAAGTCGATACAAGCGAACAAGAACAATCAATTGATGAATGGCCACAATTAGCCACGCAACAATTAAAAGAACCCACTAAACTTATGGTTACATTTGCTGGTGGTTATTTGGTTCCGTATGGTACGAATATTAAAAATGCATATTCAAATGGTTATGGTGGAAATTTACAACTTAAACTATCAAACATTTATACCTTGTTAGGATTTAGACACCATATAGGAATAGAGGGTGGATATTATTTAAACGAGGGAATTGATCGTTCCAATTTAACAACATATCTTGCCAATTTAATAATTTCCACAGATTTAAAGAAAAACACAAAACTTATATTTGGATATGAATTTGGTGGCGGATATTATTTACAAGAATTAAAAACGGCTTTTAATGGCACAACAACAGCTAAAGATCTTGGTGCCAAAGTAGGAATAAAACTTGGATATAAAATCACTAACAATTTTGATTTTACACTTAAAGGCGGTGGTATTTATATTTCTAACGATTTTGACACTGGAAATACCCAAGAATATTTGATTGGCAATATTGACATATCATATATTTTTTAATAATTCAATTGTTTTGTAATATTTTACACAATGTTGTTATCTGCTTATATTAACTAATTTATTTTATATGAACATATTGGATAAAAAAGGAGTGTTATGAAACAATCAAATATTTTTTCAAGATTAGCAATTATTATTTTCATTTTTATTGTTGCAATAAATGGCAATGATACAAAATTCGCTTGGTTTACAGATACACATATTGGACCAAATGGCGCAGATAAAGATTTAATTTCAGCCGTAAAGGATGTAAATTCGTTGTCAAATATAAATTTTGTAATTGTTTCTGGTGATATTTCAGAAATGGATATTGGTAAAGATTTAGATACTGCAAAATTAATTTTAGATCAATTAAATGTTAAATATTATATTATTCCCGGAAATCACGATACCAAATGGTCTTCTTCTGGATGCACAAAATTTAAAAAGATTTTTGGAAGTGAACGATTTAATTTCGAATATAATGGAATTCGTTTCATTGGACTTCATCAAGGACCAGTAATGAGAATGTCACCGGGATTTTTTTCACCCGAAGATTTAAGATGGATAAATTCAGAATTAAAGAATTTGAAAAATGCTAAACAACCAATAATTATTGTAACACACTATCCAATTGATGAATCCGTCTCTAATTATGTGGAATTTTTAAATATTATTAAAAATTATAATATTCAATTTATTTTACATGGACATGGGCATTCAAATAAGACATTTGATTTTAGTGGAATTTCTGGAGTTATGAGTCGTTCAACATTACGAAAAAAAGATGAATTTGGAGGATATAATATTGTTGAAATCAATTCCGATTCGGCAATGTTTTACAATAAAATCGTGAATAGTGATAAAGTAAAATGGCACTCATTACCAATTGAAAATAAAACTTATAAAAAAAATAAAACTTCTTTAAAATCCGAACTTTCCATTTCAACCAATAAATATTTTCAAAAAAAATGGGCTTTTGATTCTAAATACTTAATAACAGCACCAGTAAAAGTAGATGATAATATGGTTATTTTTGGTAATAGCTCAGGAAAAGTTACTGCAATTTCGCTTCAGAATGGGGAATTAATCTGGGAATATTCAACAAATGCTGGTATTTATACCACTCCTTATGTTTATCGAAATAGTGTTATAGTTACATCTGCAGACTCCAATATATATTGTTTAAATGTTAAAGACGGAACAATGAAGTGGGAATATTCAACAGAAGCACCGATAGTTGCTTCCCCTACAGTTTTCAAAAGTACAATATTTGTTGGCGGAAGCGACAATAAGCTTAGAGCAATTAATATAAAAAATGGCAAATTGAAGTGGGAGTTTACAGATATTAAGGGCTTTATTGAAGATACTCCACTAATATACAAAGGCAAAGTTATTTTTGGTGCATGGGATAACACAATTTATGCATTAAACATTGATGATGGAAAAATGGAGTGGAAATATGTACCAAATAATTGGGGACAATTGTATTCTCCTGCTGTATGCAATCCAGTGGGTGCTTATAATAAAATATTTATTGTTGCTCCGGACAGATTTACAACAGCAATAGACATTAATAGTGGCAAGCCCGTATGGCGAACAAATGAATTTGCTGGCAGAGAAAGTATTGGGTTATCTGAAAAAAGCAAATTAATTTTCATTAAAACAATGAGAGATACTTTGGTTGCTATCTCTACCATTTCAAACAATTTAAAAATAAAATGGAAATCTGGAATAAATTATGGTTACGATATTAATCCTTCATTTGCTGTTGAAAAAAATGGACAAACATATTTTACTACACAACAAGGATATCTTTATTCTGTTTCAACGGTAAATGGAGAATTATTGTGGAAACAAAAAATAAGTGTGGGATTATTAAATACTCCAGTGATTACGGATTCTGGTGAAATTTTACTTTCAGGATTTGATGGAAAAATCACCTGTTTAAAAATAAAGAACAAATAATGTTACAAAATATCAAATATTTCTTTTTTACACTATTTTTATATTTACCATTATGTTTGGCACAACCCACTACATTATATTTACAAAATGTATATCTAGGGAATGGACTCTGGCAAGATAGTACAATAATTTCAATTGAAAATGGTATTATTCAAGACATATCAACTTATGATTCTATTCCAGCCCAAGAAAATATTTTAGATTTTTCGGCTATGACAGCATTACCCGGATTGGTTTTCCCATTTAAAAAAATTGATCTTGACAGCTCATTTAATTCTGTTAAATTCCTTGAAATAGACAAAATAAAATATGATTGGCCACCAAATATTGTTTACACTAAACTTGGAATTTGCACATATTTATATTATTCGTTAAACAGTAAAAATCAACTTTCAACAATTGAATTATATCCTAAAAACAATCTTGCATCTTCGCCAATTGGAATTATCGGCAACAATTTTGGTCAATTTGCAATATTAGAATTATATAATGATGTAAGAAATTACGGTGAATTTTTGATTTATAATTATGTTGATGAAATCAGATCACAACATTTTGTAAATTATAAAATGAAAAATTTGTTGTTAAAAAATATTTTTGGCGATATAAAATTCTATTTGATAATTGAGAATAAAAATCAAACCCATAATCTTGTTAAACGATTTTATCGATTCAATATTGATTATATAGTTTCACACAAATTGTTAAATGAATTGTCAAATACAAATAATTCACAAATTTCTGCGGTTTTATTTGAAAACGCAAGTGAATATGCAAAATATTTAAATTCCACAGAAGACACAAGCAAATGTCAATATGTTCCAATAATTAAAAATTATGTAGATTGGATTTCGGCTTTATCAACAATTGAAAAAAAAAATAACAAAGAATTGTTTATTGACGCACTAACAAATATTCCATCAAAATACTTTGGAATAGACAATTTTTATGGAAATATTCAAGTTGGAAAAAAAGCTAATTTATTGTTTTTTTCAAAAAATCCACTTGACAAACAACAAAATATTGTTAGTGTAATGGTAAATGGAAAAATTATTACCGAATAAAAAAAAGATGTTTCTTTTAAAAATACTAAATTATAAATATCATCTATTTGTTTCTTATTAGGCAAAACAAACAATTATTCCATTAACTCTACTAATAACAACAATTTATAACTTAAACAATTAATGTCCCATATTTGCCATATAAAGGCCTTATAGAAATTATTAATATCAAAGTGTGCTTGTTTTTTTATATTTTATAGCATTATAACAATTTTTCTATAGTTGAATATAATGTTTTTTATTTTTTTATTTCTCTCACCACATCGATGACTGTCCCATCAACCCACTTTATTGCAGCAATTATTTTTTCACCCAATTTTGGTTTTTCTGGAATTCCACATATTTCTTCCGCTTCAGATTTCAATTCTTCAATTGTTTTAATTGGTAATTTGGAATCTTTCACTTTTTCTAATAAATCTTTTCTTCTTGGATTTATTGCAATTCCACGCTCTGTAACAATTACATCAATAAGTTCACCTGGACCAACAAGTGTCGTAACCTCGTCTTTAATAATTGGAATTCTATTTCTAAAAAGTGGAATTGGAAGAATTGTACATTTAGAAAATAAACAATTTTGCCAACCACCAATTCCATGTAACAACGCCCCGTCTGAATGTGTTACTACATTTGCATTAAAATTCACATCTACCTCTGTTGCACCAAGAATCACAACATCTAGCATTCCTGCAAAATTCCCCTTTCCATGATAATTGTAACTTGTGAACGGACTTGTCCAAACATGATTTGAATTTTCTGCCATTGATCTAACGCCTTCAAGATCGAATGTTTGACCATCTAAAATATAATCAACCAATCCTTCTTCAAGCATATTTACCAAATATTTATTACTTCCACCTCGAGCAAATCTTGCTTTGATGTTTTTTTCTCTCATAATTTGTGCAAAATAATTACCAATAGACAGTGCCGTTCCACCAGCCCCAGCTTGAAATGAAAAACCATCTCTTATGATTCCAACCTCATCACAAAATTTTGCCGTTATTTCAGCTACTAATAATCTATCCGGACTTTTTGTTATACGAGTCGTACCAGAAATTATTTTTTCAGAAATCCCAACCTTTTCTATTTGAACCGTATAATCCACATAATTTCCCTGTATTTGCCAAGGAATACATGGGAATTCAACTAAATTGTCTGTCACAACAATTACTTTATCTGCATACTGAGAATCAGCCAAAGCAAATCCCAATAATCCACTCGCAGAATCTCCATATAAACCATTTGCATTTCCAAAAGAATCTGCACATCCTGCACCTAAAACAGCAATATCAATTTTAACTTCTCCGTCTTGAACAGCTTGATAACGACCACCATGCGACCGCAATACAGCCGTTTTCTTCATTTTTCCTTCAGAACAATATTTTCCAAGCGCTCCATTCATGCTTCCTTCAATATGACTAATCGTTCCATCATCAAGATATTTAATGAGATGTTCATGACAGGGAAATGAAGCAGAAGGAAACCAACGAAGATTTTTTACACCAAGTTCATGAGCTATATCAAAAATCATATTTGCAATTAAATCACCGTTTCTAAAATGATGATGAGTGGAAATTGTCATTCCATCTTTTAATCCTGATTTTTGTAATGCCACTTTTAAACTCTCAACAATTTTATTGCCATCTGCAGGAAAATCAGCAACAGATTTAGTTTTTGGAGCATATCTTCTGCCAGTAGGTTTATATTTGCCAACACCCTGGAAAGGAATTACTTTTTCTCCATTAATTTTTTCTGGTATCATTCGCCCAAGTGCATTTTTGGTCATCTTTTCTATCATCTTTTCCTCATATATTTAAATTTTTGACATTAATAGCGTCTGTTCTGCTCTTTTTACAACAGGAGGATCTATCATTTTTGATCCAATAGACACAACACCAAGCCCCTTGCTCTTTGCATCTTCAAACGCATCAACAATTTTTTGTGCTTTAATTATTTCATCTTCTGTTGGAGTAAATGCATCATGAATGACAGCAATTTGCCTTGGGTGAATACATCCAATTCCGTTAAAACCCATAGCCTTCGCATCTTTTACATATTTCCTTAATTCGTCTGGATTATTAACATCACTAAATACCGAACCTATTGCCTGTATTCCAACAGCCTTCGCAGAATTCATTATTTGACTTCTTGCAAAAAAAGATTCGATTCCATCGTTTGTTCTGCTTGCACCAATATCAGCGGTATAATCTTCCAAACCAATTGCAAGAGCAACCACTTTGTCTGACGCCGACGCTATTGCGAAAGAATTTACTACTCCCAAAGCACTTTCAATTATCGGCATTAACCAAATTGTGCTTGTCATTTTTTTTTCTTCCAATATTGCGTTAATCTTATTCTCAACTTGTAATACCTGCTCTGCTGATTCACACTTTGGAATTAATATTAAATTTACATTATAAGGTACAATATAGTCCAAGTCATCTAATCCTGCAGGCAATTGATTAATTCTTACCATTTTTTCTGAATTATAAAAATTAGTTTTTATTAGTGAATTTCTAACCAATATTTTAGCTTCATCTTTTTTTGTTGGTGCAACAGAATCTTCCAAATCCAATATAATTCCGTCTGCACTATGTAATCCAGCATTAATTGATAATTTAGGGGTATTTCCGGGAAGATATAAACGAGATCTTCTTAATTGGTTTTTTTTCGTTTCTTTATGCCCAATTACATTTATTTCCGGTAAATATTCTTTTTTTGTCTTAATTAATTTTTTTACAGCAGATTCTATTCTTGCCATAATTACATAATCTAATGCAGCAGAGTCGATAATTTCAACCTCTGCATTTTCAATACCAAAATATTTCAATTCTTTTTTACAAAGTTCAACAATTGAATTACCAAAATATTTTTTGACTTTGCTTTTTAAGTTTATTGAAATACCGCCCGTACTCTTAAGCATAATTTTTACAGAACAATCGGACTTTACCGATTTTCCATCATTGCCAGATTGTGCTATCTTTTGCAATTTTATCTCCTTGATTAATTATTAGCTTCGTCTAATCCGTGAGGATATATCATTGTTTTGATTGCTCGTTGCATTCTCAACAAACCAATCCCTTCATTTATTTTATCCAACGGCAAACGACTTGTTATCATTTCTTTCCATTGAATTCTATCGTCCTGTATATACTGCATTATATTGAATACTTTTCTCTTTGGAGCACCAATCGTTCCAATCAATGAAATTTCATTAAGAATCAATCTTTTAACCAAAAATGGCACTGAATTTTCTGAAAAACCACTCATTACTAATTTACCACCCTTTTTTAACGAATTCATTGCTTGTGTAAGAGTTCGTGTTACACCAATTGTATCAATAATTACATCCGCCTTCCCATGTACCACCTCAATTAATGCCTCTTCACAAACATTCGCCTTGTTTGAATTTAAAACACCATCTGCTCCATATTTCATGGCAATTTTTAATTTCCAATCGAAAATATCCACCATAAACACTTTCGCCTTTTTCATTTTTGCCATTTGTAAAATACTCAATCCATATGCTCCTGAACCAAATATTACTACTGTTTCACCCTCATGAATATTTACTCTATCAAAAACCACATGATATGCTCCAACCAAATCATTACTAATTAAACTCCCAAGTTCATAAGAATATTCATAAGGCAATTGAATTGGTAAATTAGAATTCACCTTTATATATTCAGCTAAACCACCGTCAAAATCATTTCCCAATAATTGAAAATTTTCACACTGTGTTTCATTCCACGATTTACAAGCTAGACATTTTCCACAACTTGTAGAAGATGGGATAAGCACTCTGTCTCCAACTTTAAAATTTTTTACATTAGAACCAATCTTTGCAATTTTACCAGAAACCTCATGCCCCAAAATTAAAGGAGGTGTTTTACCGGGAGCCAATCCATGATCGATAAATTGCACATCAGAATGACAAAGAGAGCAGGTTTTAACTGCAACCAAGATATCATTTTCTTCTATTTTAGGAATTGCTACATCTTCAATTGCTAATGGCTCATAAGCTCTATAAAATAATGCCGCTTTCATTTTTCTCACCCCATTGTTAGGTCAACAATATTATAATATTTTTTCTAAATTTGCAAATCATTTTAATCATATATTCAAATTTTATTTTTCAACCAATTCATATCCCATTTTTTTACCCCTATCAATCGCTGGAATTCCTTTATCCATCCAAACAGGAATACCCGCATCTTTCAAATAATGATCAAAAAATTGTCTCATACGAATACTCAAATCCACTCTATTACCCCAATTTTCACTCTTCAAATTATGCAAATCACCAACATAAGACAACATCCACACTGGTTTTTGCAATCTTCTTAAGGCAACAAAAAATTCAATACCTTGATACCACGGCACAGCCCCATCACTCGTATTGTGCATAATTAATAAAGGTGTCGATACTTCGTTTGCCTGAAATAATGGCGAATTTTCAAGATATAATAGAGGTTTTTCCCAAAGAGTTGCTCCAATTCGACTTTGGCCTTTTTCATATTGCATCATTCTATTTAAACCACTTCCCCAACGAATTCCACCATATGCACTTGTCATATTACTAACAGGAGCTCCAGCCATTGCAGCTGAAAAAATATTCGTTTTTGTAATTAATTGTGCGACCTGATAACCGCCCCAACTTTGCCCTTGAATTCCAATTTTTTTCTTATCAATAAAACTGTATTCATCTAATAAATGAGAAACCCCACTAACAATACAATTATATGCACTTTGTCCCGGATGCCCTATCTTATAAGTTATATCTGGTATAAAAACCAAATATCCGTTGCTTGGATACATAATTTTGCTAATTGTTGAATGGCTTGGGCTTGGAGAATAGTGATAATGAATATTGTCAGAATATCTTTCATAAAAATATACAATCATTGGATATTTTTTTGTACTATCAAAATTTTCCGGCTTATATAGTAATCCCTGTAATTTTTCACCCTCTAAATTTGTCCAATCCATCAATTCAACCGTTCCCCAAATATATTTTTCCTGTTGTGGATTCGTCAATGATAATACTCGATTATTATTAAATTTTAAATCGCTTATTTGTAATTCTGGATATTTTTGATAGGTTCCTCTTTGCCAAATCAATTTATTGCTGTTTTTCGCTTTCTGTGGTGTTCTAAATAAAAAATCTCCCATTACTAACTTTTCTAAACTGTTTTTTTCGTTAATTATTAAAGAATAAAATCCATTTTGTTTTGTTTTTTCATTAAATGCGTTTAGCAACAATTTAGCATTCAAATCAATATTTTTTTCTTCTTTATCTAATTTTACATATCTAAATCTAATTTCCTTTTGTGTATTGCCTCGTTCTGTAAGATTTACAGCTGTTTTTTTATCATTAGGATCAACCATCCAAATATTGTATCTGTCATAAATCAAAATATATTCATCATTATTCGTCCATCCAGCAATTCCATAAGGTTCTGGCTGGCGAGGTCGATCATTCAATTCATCATAAAATTTCGTATTGATATTTTTTGTAATTGATTTGACCCTCTTGTTCCTTGTAGAATATGTGTACCACGAGCTATCTTCATCACAGAACCAATAAATATATTTACCATTCGGAGACATTCCTCTACCATAATGATTTTTTTTAACAATTAATTTTCTTCTACCAGACTCCACACCAACTAAATAAACATCTTTATACTCGGAATCCCAAGAAATTAATTGACGATATGGGACATCTGAAACTCCCATCGCGATATTTCCATTACCATTTTGAATCAATTTAATTTCCGGCATATCTTTATCTGTCAATTGAACTACTTTTTTATTTTTTATTAAATATACAGCCAAATATGAGCGTTTTTTTTCTTTTTGCAAATCATGAAGTTGTTGTGTCTGTAAAAATGGATCTTTCCAATTCCAAACATTAACCTTTACTTTTTCATTTGTTAATAGAGTATCTTCTGGTTCTTGAATAGGACGATGAGCTACCCCAAAATATAAATTATCACCATTTTTAGAAAAATATATCTTTCCAAATTCACTCACGCTCCAATTTTTGGGAATTTGTTCTGTTAAAGTATCACAAACCGTTCTAATTTTATTTCTTCCAACCTTGTTGTATTTTAAAGAAAATGTTTTAATTTTAGTGGAATCATTAGAATATAGAAAACTTAATTGATTTCCTTGCTCATCAATCGTTAACTTTTTTCCATATCCTTCGCTTTTAAATAATTCTTTATATTTCTGTGATTTTGTATTAAAATATTTGACGACAATAGAATCTACAGAATCCTTAACAGACGATGTAAATCCAATCAGTTTACCGTTTTTTGATATTGTATATTCGTCAATATTTTCATATTCATATTCTTGTAAGTCGATTGGATTGAAAATGACTAATTTGGTTCCATCTTGTTTTTTTCTTTTTTTCTTTGTTTTTGCGGAATCTATAACTGCAACCTTTAAAGTATCTACTACAATATCATTTTCTACAAGACTAGTGCTGTCAAGAGTGGTTGTTGTATCTTTTTTTGTCTTTTTTTTCAATTCTTTTTCAAATTGATAAGCAACCCAAGAAGATTTTTCTTTTGCAATTTTAAACGATTTGACTCTTGCTTTTTTAATTAAAGAATCGGTTTTAAAAATTAATATTCCTAATGAATCTTTCGGAAGTTTGGCTTTTTTAACATCATCGAGTTTTGCATTTCTCAAAGAATCATAGTGGTTTTTTATTTTAAATGTTATTAAATCTGAGTTTGGTGAAAATTTTGCACCATAACCACGAGATATCGTGTCTCTTTGACCATTTTTTACATTTATGATATATAACTTTCCATCGCCCTTTTTAGGATTAATTTCGTAAGAAACCCATTCTCCATTATTAGATATTTTGGGGGCATTTAATTTTTTCCATTTTTTGTAAACAGAATAATCTAAAGGAATTTTTTTGACTACTTCAACCGAATCTACAGACAGCTTATTATCAATCAAATCTGTAGTTTTAAAATTATTGTTGCTTTGTTCTTTTTCACAATTCACAACTGACATTAAAATTACTGCCAATAAAATTAGCATATTTGTTGTTATTTTAAGTTTCATTTTACACTCCATTATTATTCTTCTTCAATTTACAAAATATATTTTGATGTTGCAAATGAGATGTTGTATAAAATTCATTATCACACATTCAACAATATAGCCGTATCTACAATAATATCATACTGTTACAGACATTTTATATTATATATGATTCTAATATTTCATAATTAATTATTTTCATTGATTATAAATGCATTTTTGCTCATATTATGGGTAATTAATGGAGATGTGTTTCACGTGAAACAAGAAAAGAAATATGACATTATTGTGGTTGGTGGAGGACATGCTGGCGTTGAGTCGGCTTTGGCTTCTGCACGACTAGGAAAAAAGACGGCATTGGTTACATTTTCAACAGATTCTATAGCAAGAATGAGTTGTAATCCAGCAATTGGTGGTCTTGCCAAAAGTCATCTTGTTAAAGAAATTGATGTTCTTGGTGGTGAAATGGCAAAGGCAATTGATGCTACCGGAATTCAATTTAAAATGTTAAATACTTCAAAAGGTCGAGCGGTTTGGTCATTAAGAGCACAAGCAGATAAAAATGAATATTCAAAATATATGATTTCTGTTATTTCCCAAACACCAAAATTAGAAATTATAGAAGATGAAGCTATGGGTATTATTCAAGAAAAAAATACCATTCGTGGAATCATTTTGAGAAATGAAAAAAAATTATATTCTAAAAAAGTAATATTAACTAACGGAACATTTTTAAAGGGAATAACTCACATTGGCGATGTAAAAATTCAGTCAGGGCGATATGGTGAGCTTCCTTCACAAAAACTATCCCAACAATTGAGAGAAATTGGCTTTGAGGTTGGCAGATTAAAAACTGGAACACCCGCTCGCATCACCAAACGATCAATAGATTTTTCAAAAACAACGATACAAGAAGGTGATAAAATTCCACAACCTTTCTCTTATGCTACTAAAAATTTTAATCCAAAAAATATTCCCTGTTATTTGACATATACAAACGAAAAAACACATGAATTGATAAATAATGATTTATCGCGATCTCCACTATATTCTGGAAAAATTGACGGGATAGGTCCAAGATATTGCCCATCAATTGAAGATAAAGTTGTAAGATTTGAAGACAAATCTCAACATCATCTATTTTTAGAACCAGAATGGGAAAATTCTGAACAATGGTATATTAACGGATTAAGCTCATCGTTGCCAATTGATACTCAGATAAAAATGATTAAAACAATCGAAGGATTAGAAAACGCAAAAATTGTGAAAATTGGATATGCTATTGAATATGACTATTTCCCATCATATCAAATAAAACACTCCTTAGAAACAAAGCTAATTGCAGGATTATATTTTGCTGGTCAAATTAATGGAACCAGTGGTTATGAGGAGGCTGCAGCACAAGGCTTAATGTCCGCGATTAATGCATCAAGAGAAATTGATAAAAAAAATGCAGTAGTTTTTAAGAGAAATGAAGCATATATTGGTGTACTAATCGACGATCTTTGTACAAAGGAAACAAAAGAACCATACAGAATGTTTACAAGCTTGGCAGAATATCGTTTATTGTTACGAGCAGACAATGCAGATCAACGACTATATAAATATGCAAAAGAAATCAATTTAAACTCTCAAGAACAGCTCAAATTATTCGAAAATAATACCTTGGGCACACAAGAATTAATTAAAAAGTTCAGAAAACAATCAATAAAACCTAATAACTTGGCAAACATTAAAACAGACAAAACCCAAACAATTAACAAACTTATTAAACAACATTTAATTAACAATAAAAATATTCACCTATTACACACAACATATTTCAACAACTATTCTTTTGAATCCGTTGACCAAGCATTTGTTCACTCGCTTTACGAGGGATATATTAACAGACAACAGCAAATGGTTGATAAAATGAAACATTTAGAACAAAAAAGAATACCAAAAAATTTTGACTATAAAACCGTTTTGTCCCTATCAACAGAAGGGAGAGAAAAGCTTATGAAATTCAGACCAGAAACGATAGCTCAAGCAACTCAAATAAGAGGAATTACGCCAGCAGATATTCAAATATTGCTTATTTATTTAAAATAATACACACCGTATCATATTGATTATTATACAATTACAATAATAATGTTTCACGTGAAACCATGAACACAGAAAAAATCTCAAAAATACTAAGAACCAGCGATTCATTTCATAATTTCTTTGAATTATTAAACAAAAAACAGCAAATTAATGTTCTAAAAACACCGATGGGTTTCTTAGAATTCTTAATTTTAGAAACAATAAATCGAGGACATTTTCCAATTGTTCTTTTTGACAACGAAATCCATGCTGAAAATTTTTATGCCGATATATTAAGTTTTTTTGATAACTCTTCTATTGGCTGGATACCTCTTTTTAAAGACAACAACGACTTAACATATTCTACAAATTTAAAAAACCACACATCTCATTTTTTAGAACACTTTTATTCCAATAACATCAAATTGCTTGTTTCTTCTCCTGACATCTTTTCTTACAACCTTCCAACAAAAAATATTTATAACAACAACACTATTAAACTAAATGTTGATTCTGAATACCAATTCGATTGGTTCATTGCAAAAATAGATGAATTAAATTATACTAGGGTTGATTTAGTAGAACATAATGGGGAATATTGTATTCGTGGTGGAATTGTTGATATTTATCCATTCGGATCTACATATCCAGAACGGATAGAATTTTTTGGAGACCAAATTGTCTCTGTTCGTTCTTTCAATCCAACATCTCAAATATCATTTAAAGAAAAAAAATCGCTCGTTATTAAACCAACGCTTGACTCTTTAGATAAACAAATAAAATTTAACAGTATCTTTAATGAAAACACCGTTATTTTTGATCTTTACAACACAAATGACACAAACAAATACAAAACAATATCCTTTACAAATGATATTGTCTCTGCAGATATAAAATTTAATGTAATTCCCGAACCATCTTTAAAAAACAATTCAAATAATAATCGTTCATTATATGAAAATATTATAAATAATTATAAAAATGTTTTTATTTTATATGGAAATATTATTCAGAAAAATAAAATAAAAAAAATTATCAACAGTTTATCCACAACATTTATTGAAGGTTCAATCAATAATGGTTTTCTATATTCAAACCATTCTCTTGCTGTTCTTACAGATAGACAGATATTAAATTATGAAAAGTATGAGAATCCTGACAAACAATTTATACCAGACAAACCAAAAGTTATCCACAATAAAAAATCAATAAAATATGGCGACTATGTTGTCCACATTGATCATGGTATCGGTAAATTCTTAGGAACAAGAAACACAACACACAACAATCTTGTGAATGAGGAGTTAATAATAGAATACCAAAACGAAGACAGAGTGTATGTTTCAATAAAATATTTAAATAAAATATATCTCTACTCATCGTCAAAAACACTAAATCCACCATTAGATAAGTTGGGTGGAAATAGGTGGGACACACAAAAAAAGAAAACAACAAATTATGTTAAGAAAATTGCTTATAACCTTACAGAGCTTTATAAAGAGCGAAAAGAAACATCGGGATTTGCATTTGAAAAAAACACAAAAGATCTTATAGAATTGCAATCGTCTTTCCCTTACAACGAAACCGCAGACCAAACAACCGCAATAAACAAAATATTTTCTGACATGGAAAAGAGCTCCATTATGGACCGATTAATTTGTGGTGATGTTGGATTTGGAAAAACAGAAATTGCAATACGGGCTGCATATAAGGCTGTTCTTTCCGGCAAACAAGTGGCAATATTAGTTCCAACAACAACTCTTTGTTTTCAACACTATGAAACATTTAAAAATCGTTTAGAACCATTTGGTGTGGTTGTTAATTTTCTTAATCGCTTTAAAACAACAAAAGAAACAACAATAATTAAAAAAGAATTAATAAACAAAGAGATTGATATAATTGTGGGCACTCAGAAAATACTGTCTAACAAGTTGTTTTATAATGATTTAGGACTACTCATTATTGATGAAGAACATAGATTTGGTGTAAACAACAAAGAAAAAATACAAAATTTAAAACGAAATATTGATGTAATAACAATGACCGCTACACCAATTCCGAGAACATTACAGTTGTCATTAATTGGTATGCGAGATATTACAAAAATTGAAACTCCCCCAAAAGAAAGAATTCCAATTAAAACAAAAATTATTTATTGGAACGAAAACACCATCAAAGACATTATAAAAAGAGAATTAGATAGAAATGGACAAATAATTATTGTACATAACTCAATTATCGAATTAGATTCATTACGAGAAAAAATTGAAAAAATGTTCCCGAATAACAAAACAGAAATTGGACACGGAAAAATGCACGGAAAATCGTTAGAGAAATTATTATTAAATTTTTTACACCATAATTTTGATATATTAATTACAACAACAATTATCGAATCTGGAATCGACATACAAAATGCAAACACACTGATTGTTTTAAATTCACATCATTTTGGACTTTCACAATTATATCAAATACGAGGGCGAGTTGGTCGTTCCTATCGAAAAGCGTATGCATATTTTCTATTGCCAAGAAACAAACATATTTCACCAATCGCAATGAAGCGGTTAAAAACATTAGAATATTACACCGATTTGGGGTCTGGATATCAGATTGCTATGCACGATTTAGAAATACGGGGTGGTGGAAATATATTTGGTGCGGAACAAAGTGGACATATAAACAAAATTGGGTTTGAATATTTTAACAAAATATTAACCTCTGAATTTATGTCAACTAAAAAACCCGACACAACAGAAATTATTCCAACGCAAAAAGCGGAAATGTCCTTAGAAATTAACTCACAAATATCAAAACAATATATTTCAAATGAAAAAATTCGCTTATCATATTATAGACAAATTGGAGATGCTTTTTCTGAAATTGAGCTAAATAAATTGCAGAACGAATTAAAAGATCGTTTTGGCACCCTACCACCTGAAACAAAAAATCTTTTTATTGAAACCAAAATATCTCTAAATGCAAGTTTGTATAACATCACCAAAATATCACAGCAAAAAAGAAATCTTTTAATATATTTTGATAATGAAAAATCTATTCCCGACACCCAAAAAAGCATTCAAAAACTTGTAAACAACTGTAATAAAGCAAACATAAATATTGAATTTTTTACAAAAAAAGATTTGTTTGGAAAAATAAAATTTATTGGCAATTCTCCATTAGATTTGTTAAACTTAGTGATGTGATTGAATTTATAATAATAATGAGGATTTTATATGAAAAAAATGTTAATAATTAGTGTCTTGCTTCTCGTGTTTTTGATGTCTTGTGGACAACAGAGTAATGATACCATACTAACAATTGATGGGGTTAATTATACTGCCAACCATTTTTATAGAACAATTCCTAGTGTTGATTTTAACAATCTGCCTGCG
The DNA here is from genome assembly GCA_029931905.1 of Fidelibacterota bacterium. GTDB lineage: Bacteria > Fidelibacterota > Fidelibacteria > Fidelibacterales > Fidelibacteraceae > TCS52. Next base: position 12,402 of record JAOZRH010000008.1, on the reverse strand, counting down.
AATAAACAAAAAGAATATTTTGATGAATATATACTAAAAAAACTCGCAACAATAGATTTGACAAATATGGGAATATTAGATTCCAGCCAATTAAAAACAGAAATTGATATTTGGAAATTTTGGCATTTAGTTAACTTCTCTTACGAAAAAATCATCGCAGATAAAATAATTACAGAAAAAAATAAATTGATGCTTTACGACCGATTGGGTAGAGAATTGCAAGCACGACAACTATTAATAAGTTACGCTACAGCACAAAAACCTTTGAACAAACGAACTCACGAAGAAGCGAAAGAATTAATTAAAAAAATTCAAAAACAAATAACACCTTCCTCTTTTGCAACATTTTGTAAAAATTATTCTGACGACAAACATACAAAAAATAAGGGTGGTGTGTTTCTTGCTTGGATAAAAACTGGAAGCATGTTAACACCAGTTGATAGTGTGCTTTTTTCAATTAAAAAAAATGTTGTTTCTGCTCCAGTTAAAACCCCTTACGGATATCATTTTTTAATGGTTGATGATTCAAGAAAACTTCCAATTAAAAGCTATGATGAAGAACAAGCAAATATTAAAAGATTAGCATATCAATTATGGGAAACAAAATTTAATAATATGGCAAAATCTTTGATTGACTCTTTAAAAACATCTAATCCAGTAACTTTTTATGCAGATTCTTTAAGCTCTTTTTACAAATCGTATTCTAAATTATCAAAAAATGTATTCTACAAAAAAGAATATTCAACATTTGATATTATGGAAATATTTAATGATTCTTTAGTTATTGGAAAAATTGGAGAACACGAGATAAACAAACAATGGATTTTATTTTTTCTTAAAACCCTTGATACCAAAAGACCGCCAAGATTCACTTCTGAAGAGGTTATAAAATCTTTGGTTACAAACAATCAAATTCCTTTCCTTATCCACAAATTAGCCTTGAGTAAAAAATTAGACACAGAAAAAGAATATTTAGAGGCTTTAGATGCTAAAACCGCAAACCTCTCCTACGATTACTACAATAAATACATTATCTTAAACAACATCAACCCATCAGAAAAAGAAAAAAAGGCATTTTATAATACCTATAAAGATAGTTTATATAAAACTGAAAAAATGGTTGTTGTAAAAGAAATACTTGTTTCCAAAAAGAAGTTAGCCGATAGCTTGTTAATTTGTGTTAAAGGTGGAGAAGATATTGGAATATTAGCAAAAAAATACTCTGAACGAAATATTGGAAAATTTAATGACGGCAAATTACCACCTATACATAAAGGACAATATGGTAAAATGGGTGAAAATGCCTTTTTAATGAAAATTCATGAAATTGCTGGTCCATTTAAAGTTGGTCGATATTATTCAATTATCCAATTAGAAAAAGTGCTACCAACAACTATAAAACCATATGATAATGTAAAATTAAATATAAAAAATGACTATATCCGTATGAATATAACACGAATCCAAACCGAAAAATACAATGAACTTAAAAGTAAACACAAAATTATAATAAACAACAGGTTTTTTAAAGACGAAAATGATCAATAACAAAAAATGTAAAATTGTGGGTTTAGTTTTCATAACAATCCTTTCTTTTTTCTCTTGTAACCATGAAAAAGAAACTCCTCTTGCAAGTGTCGGCAATGTAGCCTTAAAAGAATCTAGTATAGAATTTGCTAATTTAAAGAATCTACCAAAAAACCAACAAGAAACACAAAAAAAAATCATTATTAACAATTGGATTAATACAGAAATGCTGTATCAAACGGCAAAAAAAAGAAAGCTTAATAACACAGAAGAAATTAATCAAAAAATACAGCAATATAAAAAACTTTTAGTTATTCAAGATTATTTAGACTCACATGTTTACAATAATATAGAAATAACAGAATCAGAATTACTTGAAAGATATAATAAAAACAAAAATCGTTATAAGGCAACTAAAGATATAACACTTGTTATAAATTACCTAACAAACAATAAAAAAGATGCAGAAGAAATTAAGGGTGTTTTATTTCTTGGCAATAGTCAAGATATTGAATCTCTAAATAATGACTTTGTAACAACACAGCAAATCGACAAAACAAATATCTTTAACTTTAAAAATAAAAAAATTATTGGTCCCATTAAAACAGACGCTGGCTATGTTGTAACAAAACTATCCCAAAAATTAAAAAAAGGCGAACAAATACCTTTTTCATATGTAAGAAATGAAATAAAAGAAGAGTTTATTTTAGAAAAAAAGAAAAATTTATATAAAAAATTACTAACAAAATTAAGAAATAAAAACAAGGTTAAAACCTATGAAAAAAATCATTAAATCATTAATCATATTATCAGTGCTTGTATCTTTTGCTTTTTCACAACAATTAATAGATGGTGTCGCAGCAATAGTTGGAGAAAAAATAATATTGGTGTCAGAAGTACAACAATTGTCTTTTGAGTTAGCTCAAGCTCAAAACATAAACCTTGTTACAAACCAAGCCAAATATGAAGAATTTTATAGCAAATCGTTGCGAGAACTTATTAATATGCACATTATACAATTAAAAGCAGAAGTTGATTCTGTATATGTAAAAGATAGAGATGTTAATATGACAGTAGATCAACAAATTGAACAATATATCCAACAACTTGGTTCAAAAGAAAATTTGGAAACATATTTTAATAGACCTGTCAGCAAAATTCGAGAAAGTTTATACGAACGCGTTAAATCTTCAATGATAGTTCAAAAAATGAGGGCCTCAAAATTTCAAGATATTTCTGTAACAAGACCAGAAATTGTTGAATTCTACAAAGAAAAAAAGGATTCGCTTCCACAAATACCAGAAACGGTTGATATTAGCCATATTTTAATAATTCCTAAACCTTCAGAAAACCTTCGCAAAGAAACCAAAACCAAATTGCTTCAAATAAGAGAAGATATTTTAAACAATGTCATATCTTTTTCTGATGCCGCTAAAAAATATTCACAAGATCCTGGTTCAGCCGATAATGGTGGAAATTTTGGATTTACTCCTAAGGGAACTTTTGTTAAAGAATTCGAGAAGGCCGCATTTTCATTAGAGAAGGGCGAGATGTCTGATATCGTTGAAACAGAGTTCGGATTACACATTATCAGGCTAGAAGAAAAGCGGGGTGAAAATATTAATGTAAGCCACATCCTACTAACAATAGAAGCGGGTGAAAAAGACAACGACCTTGTTATTAACAAGTTATCCACAATAAAAGATTCTATAGAAAACAACGGTGATTTCAGCGACTTTGCCTTACGATATAGCGATGACACCGATGTAAAAGAGAACAAAGGAAACCTTGGGGAGTACCCTTTGGCCTCCTTACAAATAGAATCTTTTATAGATATAGTAAACAATCTTTCTGAAGGCGAAATATCTGACCCTTTTAAGTCTAAATATGGTTATCATATACTAAAATTAAACCACCGTAAACCAGCAGAAACAATAAAGTTAGAGACACATTATAATGTTTTGGAAAACATGGTTATTAATCAAAAAAGGCAAGACGCATGGAACAAATGGCTTGAGGAATTATACTCAACTTTCTATGTTGACATAAAATAATTGTTAACTTTTTGTGTGGATAACTTGTGTAAAACTATTTCAAATTCGTTGTTTATAAAAATTGAGAATATATTAATAAACGAAAAATGAGAAATTATCAATTTATCAACATGGGATTTATGAAAAAAACAATTAATAATAAAGCATTTAGAGTGGTTATCCATACAATTCACAAACTTATTATTAATATTACTTTTATTAAATAAATTACTTATATTAATATAATAAAAAAAGAGAGGACACCTATGAATTTTAAAGTATCAAAAAAAGAATTTTATTCTGTTTTATCCAAAATATCAAAAGTAACACCGACCAGATCTACATTACCAATTTTAAGTTGCATTTTGTTTACTGCTGAAAACGAGACATTGCATATGAGATCTACAGATTTAGAAATCACAATGTCTGCAAATTGTAAAGCGAAAGTTGAAGAAGAAGGATCTATAGCAATACCAAGTAAAATTATATTAAATATTACAGCAGAATTACCCGAAACCGACTTATCTTTTTCTGTATCAGACGAAACAATAGTAATAACTACACCCGAAGGTGGTGAGTATAAAATAATGGGTAAACCATCTTCTGATTTTCCAAATGTTCCAATAATAAATCAAAGCAAGAAATTCTCATTGCCATCAGCCAAACTATCGCGAATAATTGAAAAAACAACTTTTGCCACAAGCCATGATGACGATATGCGAGCAGCTTTAAGTGGTGTATTATTTCAATTTAAAGAAAAAAAACTTATAACAGCATCAACGGATGGACATCAATTGTCTAGATTCTCAATAAACGAATATGATGTTTCAGATGAAATTAGAGATGTTGTTGTTCCTGTAAAATTTTTACACCTATGTTTAACCTCAATAAAAAACATAGATGTTGTTAAATTAAGGGTTGGGAAAAACCATATAATGATGGATGGTGAGCAAACAACGATATATTCAAGATTATTAGAACATAAATTTCCAGATTATGAAAGTGTAATACCAACAAGCAACGAAAAGAAAATTATATTAGATGTTGATAGTTTAATTCAAACAACTAAAAGAATTGGAATTTTTGCAAACGAGGCTTCTCGACTTGTTGTCCTCTCTTTTACAAAAAACAAATTACAAATTTCTGCAGAAGATACAACGGTGGCATCATCGGCAAACGAAGAAATAGTTGTTGAGTATTCTGGTGAAGATTTTAAAATTGCTTATAATAATGACAAATTAAGAGAAATATTAAGACATATAGATGGTGAAAAATTAAAAATATACTTAAACACACCATTGTCTGCTGGTTTGTTTTTTCCTGTAGAACAAAAAAAGGATGAAGATTCCTTGTTTCTGTTAATGCCATTAAGAACAAACGAATAAAAAAAACAAAACATAATGTATATAAAAGAGATACTTTTAAAACAGTTTCGCAATTTAGAAGAAACGAAGTTTACTTTTTCTGAAGGATTAAATATAATTTTTGGAAAAAATGGTGTAGGAAAAACAAGTGTTTTGGAAGCAATTTATTTTTTATCATTCACAAAGTCTTTTAAAAGTAAAAACGATAACGATTTAATACAAAAGGGAAAGCAATTTTTTCAACTAGTTTCAGAATGGAAAAACGATTCAGGAAAAAAACTGTTGATTAAGGGGAATGTATTAAAAGGTAGTGGTAAAAAATTCTTTTATGATGAAATTGAATTAAAAAAAAATAGTGAAATGATCGGAAAAACACCATTAGTTTTTCAATCACCAGAAAATCACATAATAACAAGTGGTGGATCAAAACACAAAAGAATGTATTTTGACAAACTTCTATCACAAACATCTAATGCATATTTAAAAGATCTTTTAGATTATGGAAAAATTTCAAAACAAAAAAATGCGTATTTAAAAAGTTTAGCAGAGAAAAACTTCTTTTTTCCAGATTATCAGTTTAATGTTTACAATGAACAAATTTTACCATATATGTGGAGAATATATTCAAAAAGAAAATCAATTATTGCAGAGTTTAACGAAAAATTTCAAATATTGTTTAATGAGATATCTATTAATGATATGAAAGTAGAAATAATTTATAATCCATCGGTAACTGGGGAAAATTTTGAACAGTTTTCTGAAAACTATAAAACCAAAACAGAAAGCCATGTTGGTAAAGAAATAGCTCTACATCGCTCATTATATGGTATAAATTACGATAGAATCAATTTTTACAGGGATGGTAAGCCTTTAGAAACATACGCCTCTCAGGGCGAACATAAGTTGTGGATGAGTATTATGAAACTTACAGAAGGAAAAATAATTGAAGAGAAAAATGGAAAAGAACCAATTTTCCTTTTTGATGATGTTTTTGCTGAATTAGATATCGTTAATAGTAAAAAAATAATAAAAAAAATTAGAAATAAAAAACAATCAATTGTTACGGCAACTGATTTAAATGATTTGAATGCTCTTGGTGTTGATATTGATGCAGATAATGTAAACATTATTTATCTAAATAATGATTTGAAAAAAGGAAAAAAGGATTAAACCTAAAGGTAAGTAAAATGAATATTAATTACTTAAAAATTAAATATGTAAATGGAAAAAGATTTCGTTTGGCAACAATTGCGGCCGCGCAAAAATTAATTCAAAACACAGAATATCTAAACATGATTAATGTTTTTCCGGTACCAGATGGAGATACTGGTACAAATATGGCTTCTACATTACACACAATTATTGAATCTTTGAGATATAATTCAAACGAGGCAATTAATTCAATAACTCGCGATATTTCAGAGACCGCCTTGAGTGGTGCAAAAGGGAATTCTGGTACAATTTTAGCTCAATTTTTTTATGGAATAGCCGATGCTCTACAAAATAAAAAAAGCGTTACAACAAAAGAATTTTCAAAAGCGGTAACAAGATCATTTGAGTGTGCATACGATTCCTTGCTTGATCCAAAAGAAGGTACAATTTTATCTGTAATTAAAGAGTGGGCATCATCTTGGGAAAAACTTTCAAAAACAAACGAAGATTTTGTTGATATACTTAAAATAGCATTAGAAAACTGCCAAACAGAGTTAGAAAACTCTCCAAACAAATTAAAACTTCTCAGAGATTCGCAAGTTGTTGATGCTGGAGCTCAGGGCTTTGTGAATATGTTAGAAGGCATTAATGAATTTATTAAGGGTGGAAAAATAAGAGAAATTTGGGAAGAAATAAAAGAGTTGGCACATCCTTTTATAAGGGAAAACGAGACCGTCTTTGACCCAAATATTAAATATAGATATTGTACTGAATGTGTTATTGTTGATTGTAATGTTAAAAGCGAACAGATAAAAGAGCGATTAAAATCATATGGAGATTCTTTAATCGTTGCTGGTTCCCCAAAAAAAATAAAAATTCACATTCACACAAATACACCAAATGATGTTTTTGAATTGCTTTCAACTTATGGTAAGGTGAAAAACAAGAAAGCAGATGATATGAAAAAACAGGTACATCAGGCGCACAGTAAGGAAAAAATAGGAATTGTTGTTGATAGTGCTTGTGATTTGTCAGATGAAATGTTGGATTTATACAACCTTAATGTTGTTCCAATGAGAATTATTTTTGGAAATGAGCAATATATAGATAGAGTTACATTAGATTTAAAAGAATTTGAAAATAAATTAAAAACTTCTCCGCATCATCCAACAACCTCACAACCACCACCAGGCGATTTTCTTAATATGTATCGCTATTTAGTTAGTCATTATGAGCATATTATTTCTATTCATATTTCAAGTGCAGCCAGTGGAACCTATCAAAATGCATTAAACGCCAGTAAACAAATCGGAAAAGATAAAATACATATAATTGATAGTAAAGGTGCAAGTATTGTATCTGGAATAATGGCGATTAAAGTTGCTGAGATGGTAAAAAATAAAATGCCAATCGAACAAATAATAAAAAATGCAAAGATGTTGGCCAATCAACACAGAACATATATTATTTTTGAAACTTTGGAATACATTATAAGAGGCGGAAGATTAAACAAAAATGTTGGGAGAGTATTACAATTTTTAAAATTTGTACCGTTAATTGGTTTTTCTAAAGAAGGAAAGCTTGAAAGAAAAGGATTAATTCGTAGAAAAAATGATAATTGGAAAAAAGTCATTAAAAATATGAAAAAAGAATTAAATGGAAAACAACCAACAGATATTGGAATAGTGCATTTTAAAGCAAAGAAAAAAGCAACAGAATTTAAAAAAGCATTAGAAAGTATATGGGGCGATGCAAGATATTATTTAGAAAAAACAGGTCCTGGTATTAGTGCTCATGGTGGTCCTGGATTGATTGGGGTTATATATTTCGTTGACGAATGATATTGTATTTCGAATAAAAAGATGTAAGAAAATAAATTAATTATCAACAACAAGCAATCAATTATAATTCATTGTTATAAATTACTAATTAGGAAATCACAAGAATACACAAAATAATCATTTCGTGTAGAATTTTTTATTGTGCATTATAAAAAAAATTACAAAAATATAAAAAAACAGTTGCCAACCATAAAAAAATGTATTATGTTACTATGTGTAGAAACAAGAGGATATATGGAAAAGAAACAATTGGTGAAAATATTTACAAAAATTGATGACGAAACGACAATGAATAATTTTTTTGATGAAATATTTACAGAAAGAGAATTAAATGATTTGGTTTTGCGATGGCAACTCCTATCTGAACTGAACAATAATAAAACACAAAGATATATTGCGAAAAAATATCATATTAGTTTATGTAAAATAACTCGCGGTTCAAAGATACTGAAAAAGAAAAACTCAATAACAAAAAAAATATTAGATAACAATTAACATTAAAGGAACGAAAAATGAAACAAAGAATGATTACATTATCACAAGATGAGATGCCAAGACAATGGTATAATATTTTAGCCGATATGAAGGTAAATCCGCCGTTAGGTATTGATGGAAATCCTATTGGGCCAGAAAAATTAGCAAAAATATTTCCAATGAATTTAATCGAACAAGAAGTAAGTTCGCAAAGATGGATAGATATTCCGGAAGAAGTGCTTAGAGTGTTATCAATTTGGAGACCATCACCAATTACTCGTGCATATAATTTAGAAAAGGCCTTGGGAACACCAGCAAAAATATATATTAAAAATGAAAATGTTAGTCCTGCCGGAAGTCATAAACCAAATACAGCAGTGGCACAAGCATATTACAATAAAATAGCTGGTGTAAAAAAAATAACAACAGAAACTGGGGCTGGACAATGGGGAAGTGCTTTAGCATTTGCCACACAACAATTTGGTCTTGATTTGGAAGTGTATATGGTTAGAGTAAGTTTTGATCAAAAACCATATCGAAAAGCAATGATGAATGTATGGGGTGCAGAATGTATTCCAAGCCCAAGTAATAAAACAGAATTTGGAAGAAAGGTTCTCAAAGAGATGCCAGATACACCTGGAAGTTTGGGGATTGCAATTAGCGAGGCGATAGAACAGGCGCTTAAAGATCCAAAAGGAGAAACTCGTTATGCACTTGGAAGTGTTTTAAATCATGTGATGTTACATCAAACAATAATTGGATTAGAAGCCAAAAAACAGTTAGCAAAAATAAATGAATATCCAGATGTTGTTATTGGTTGTGCTGGTGGTGGTAGTAATTTTGCAGGACTGTCGTTTCCTTTTGCAATTGATAAAATGCATGGAAAAAATGTTGAAATTTATGCTGTAGAGCCAACGGCTTGCCCAACACTTACAAAAGCACCATTTGCTTATGATTTTGGTGATGTCAAAGGATTAACACCACTTCTCGCCATGCACAGTTTGGGACATAATTTTATTCCGGCACCAGTTCATGCTGGTGGGTTAAGATATCATGGAATGGCTCCAACGGTCAGTCAGTTGGTTATAAATGGACTTGCAAAAGCAGATTCAATTGATCAATTAGAAACATTTAAAGCAGGTGTTTTGTTTGCTCGTACAGAAGGTGTAATTCCAGCACCCGAAACAAATCATGCTATTGCAAAGGTAATTAGAGAAGCCAACAAGGCAACAGAAGAAGGTAAAGAAAAAACTATTTTATTTAATTTTAGTGGACATGGATTATTAGATCTTGCTGCTTATGAAAACTATCAAAGTGGTAATTTGAAGGTTTATGAATTGTCCGATGATGAGATCCAAAAATCTGAAGAGATATTAAAAAAATATCCGACTCCGCAAAAATTTTTATAATAATAAATGGAAACAAAAAACCCCTAAATATTCTTTAGGGGTTTTTGTTTTTAATAAGTGTTATAGAAAAGGTGTTAACTATTCTTTACCAATATTATTATAATCATCATTAAATTTTTCAATTTTTTCTTTTTCAATAACAATTTTTTTGGTTAATTCTATAACATCTTCATTTTTCTCAAAAATATAGTTGTTGTTATCTGTTATTTCATCAAATATTTTTTCACCTAATTCTGAAAATAATTTTTCAAGATTTCGTTTTTCTTGAAAAAGATTATATTTTACACGACCTTTTTCTTTAACTTCAGTTGCTTTTTCGCCAGCATTTTTTGCCATATCTTGAATTTTTGGTTTGTTTTTTGTCCACCAACTTTCTACACCCTTTTTAACATTATCAAACTTATCAGAAAGATTATTTTTTGTTTCTTTTTGTCCTTCAGTCATTATAATTCCCCCTATATTTAATATTATAAATCACTATTTGTAATATATGTAATTAATAATACAAAGTAAAGATTTTACAATAAAAACATAGTGAATAGTTTGAATAGTTAAATTTAATCATTAAATTACATTTAAAATAATAAGGAAATAAACAATCATGAATGGTTTTTATAATGATTTTGACAAAGAAACACTAGAGAAGAGGAATAAAGAAAAATTTCGTAATGTATTTCAAGTAGATAGAGATAGGGTTTTATATAGTGAAGCATTTCGTAGATTGCAGAATAAGACACAAGTTTTTTCAAGTGGCGAATATGACTTTTATCGTACACGGTTGACACATTCACTTGAAGTTGCTCAAATTGGACAATCAATAACAAATTATCTTAATCAAAATTATTTTAAAAAAAAAGCAATTGATAGCGATTTGGTTGAGGGAATATGTTTGGCACATGATATTGGAAATCCACCATTTGGACATTCTGGTGAAGCGGTGTTAAATGAACTTATGAAAGAAGCTGGTGGATTCGAGGGAAATGCTCAAACACTTAAGATAATTACTGAACAAATACAAGATACACATGATGATATGAGTGGAATGAAGCCGAGCCGTGCATTTCTTGATGGAATTATAAAATATAAAAAACTCAGAAAAGATTCACCAAATTCCAAAAAATTTCTATATGATTATCAGAAAAAATATTTGGAATTTATTTCTCCAAATGGAAATATTTATGCCGATCGAAGTTTGGAATGTCAAATAATGAATTGGTCAGATGATGTTGCTTATGGTCTGCATGATTTGATTGATGGTTATATTGCAGGATTCATAAATCAGAAAAATATTTACAAATGGGCTTCAACAAAATCTCTAGATGAAGAAGAAACCAAATATATCGATATAATAATAGCTAATTTAGATTATCGAGCAGACTTTGAAAGATTTGTCGCTCAAAAAACCGGACTTTGTATTGAAAATGTTGACTTAAAAATTACCAATCATCCGTTAGCAGAAAAAAGCAATCGTTATAAATATGGTTTACAAATTGATTCAAAAATAGAAAAAGAGGTAAATTTATATAAAAGAATTTCTTCCGAGATTATTTTTAATTCACCGCAACTTGAACAATTAGAATTTAAAGAAAATTATATTTTAAAACGGTTATTTAATGTCTTTATTCCACAAGAAGAAAACACTTTTAAAGTAGAAAAAAATATTTTACCAGAAAAATTAAGAGCAAAAATTACACAATTAAATTCAGATAAATTTGAAGGAAATGCACGAATTATTTGCGATTATCTTTCAGAGCAGACGGATCCATCTTTGATTAGAATGTATAAAAGATTATTTGATCCTGATTTTGGTTCATTTTCTGATATTTTGAAATAAAAAGAATAAAATTCAATTACAAAAAATCACAAAAAACATATTTTAATGCAAAAACAAAAATTATTAAAAATATTTTCGCCTGGATTAATGGAGTATAAACTCGCTTGGAATAAACAGCTTTTTTTTCATTCACAACGAGTTGCAAAAACAATTTTTGATACACTTATGTTATTGGAACATCCAAATGTTTATACATTGGGCAGGCATGGTGATAACTCTAATATTATTGGAGATGAAAATTTTTTAAAAAGACATCAAATTGAAATTTATAATATTGAAAGAGGTGGCGATGTTACATTCCACGGTCCTGGACAATTGGTGGGATATCCAATTTTCAATATTAAAGAGATGGGAATAAGGCCAAAAGAATTGGTTGAAAAGATTGAAGCTATAATAATTGAGTTGTTGCTTGATTATAATATTGAGGCAAAAATTATTGAGAAATTTCCTGGTGTTTGGGTGGAAAATGAAAAAATCGCTGCTATTGGAATGAGAATTATAGATCATGTTGCATTGCATGGTTTTGCATTAAATGTAAATACTGATTTAGCTTTGTTTGATGGAATTATACCATGTGGCATTCAAAATAAGGGTGTAACATCAATGCAAAAAATATTAAGAAAAAAACAAAATATGGCAATAATTAAGACACAAATTATTAAATTGTTTAGAAAACATTTTAAATTTGATAATGTAGAAATTATTTGATAATATTTAATATATTTTTTTGGAAATCGCTTGTAGTATCAATTTTATTGGAATTAGAAT
>JAOZRH010000247.1 GCA_029931905.1 Fidelibacterota bacterium | reverse complement strand
TTGTTATTTATTCTTTCATTAATTTCGAAAATTAATAGTTGGAATAGTTCAATAGCATTAATTCCAACAAATCAACCATTTCAAAATATTGTAATGATGTTAATTATCGGTTTAGTAATTGGATTAATATTTACATCATTCGCATTTCCTGTAGTGAATGGATTCGTTCATAATATGATGAATAAATCTAATGCAAAATTAAATTATTATGGTATAATTAATGGTGCATCTTTGGGGCTTTTAGTAATTGGTATTTTGGCATTTATCGGACATTTTGCACCATCACTTTCACCACAATGGGGAAATTATTCTTCTACAAATAATTATTTGCCATTTTTGGGAATGTCGATTGAAACGGTATTGAATTTCATTAAAAATACTACGATTATTCTATTAATATTTGCCTCGATAAATAAATTGTCAAATAGTTGGACAAATAAAAAAATAAATATTTTGGCATCTATATTAATTATTATTCTTGGAATATCTTTCAATTTGTTATTGGGGAATTCAACTACAATATTATTCAATTTAATTTCCGGTTTAATTCTTGGTTGTGTAATTCTTATACTTTATATACTTTTTTATAATAGAAATTTGAATTGGTTAATTATTTCAGTTGCAGTATTTTCAATTATGAAGTTAGTGAAGTATATAATAATTTCACCAGTACCAAGTGCGATATTAGATGGGATTTTTGGAATTATATTGATTTCAGTAATTAGTTATTGGTGGTATAAAATAATATCAAAAAAAATAAATAAATAAGGAGAAGAAAATGTTTAACAAAAAACAAGATGCAGAAGAGTTAAGAAAGGATTTGTTTTTCAAAAGAAAAAATGCTTGGGATAGCATTGACAAAAAAGAATATAAAAAACTTGAAAAATATTCGAAAGAATATATCGAATATTTAAGTGCTTCAAAAACTGAAAGAGAAGCGATTGATAATGTGATTGATTATATTATTCCACATGGATATCAAGACATTAATGAAACGGATTCAACTGATAAAATTTTTTATAATCACTTTGGAAAGGCACTTGCAGTTTTCCGAAAAGGTAAAAAAGATATTAATGAAGGATTAAATATTATTGTAGCACATGTTGATTCGCCAAGATTAGATTTAAAACAACATCCACTTTATGAAGATGAAGAGCTCGTTATGATGAAGACACATTATTATGGTGGAATTAAAAAATATCAATGGTTGTCGCGTCCACTTGCGATGCATGGAGTTGTAGTTTTTCCTGATAATACTATTGAGAATATAGTGATTGGTGAAGATGACGATGATCCAGTTTTTACAATTTCTGATTTGCTTCCACATCTTGCAAGAAAAGCTCAAATGAATAAAAAAGCAAATGAATTTATTCCGGGTGAAAAGTTAAATATAATTGTTGGTTCAATGCCATTTTCTGATGATACTGAAGTTAAGGAACGATTCAAATTAAATATTTTAGAAATGTTAAATGATAAATATGGTATAAAAGAAGAAGATTTTGTTTCGGCTGATATTGAAATTGTTCCAGCTGGAAATGCTCGTGAAATTGGATTTGATAGATCTTTGGTTGGTGGATATGGACAAGATGATAGAGTTTGTAGTTTCGGTGCAATGAAGGCAATTTTAGATGCAAAGGAAATTGACAAATCGGCACTTGTGCTTTTGATGGATAAAGAAGAAATTGGAAGTGATGGTGCAACGGGTTCAAATTCTGTATTTCTTGAATTGGTAATTGGAGAAATTTTAGAGAAACAGGGAATAACAAACAATAATACTTTGATGAAAATTTTAGCTTCTGCTGATTGTTTGTCATCTGATGTAAATGCTGCGCTTCATCCAGATTGGAAAGAAGTTCACGAAAAGAGAAATGCTGCATATTTAAATGCCGGAATGGTGCTTAGTAAATTTACAGGTTCTGGTGGAAAAGGTGGATCAAATGAAGCAAATGCAGAATTTGTTGCAAAGTTGAGAAGAATTTTTGATGATAATAAAATTATTTGGCACATTTCGGAATTGGGTAAAGTTGATGAGGGCGGTGGCGGAACTATCGCAAAATTTATGGCATATTACGGAATGAATGTTATTGATGCTGGAGTTCCAATTTTAGATATGCACTCACCATTTGAAATATCAAGTAAAGCGGATATATGGATGATGTATAATGGATTTATTGCTTTTTTGTGTGATGTGTCATCGAATTAATTTTCATCGAATTTATCGAATTAATCTAATTTAGTTTCATCGAATTTATCGAATTGAGATTGTAGAGTTTGTAAATTATTAGGTCTATTTTGGGTTTAAATTTAAGTGATTTTAAAAAAATAGCGAGAAAGAATTATGAGTAAAAAATTAACCATTAGAAACAGCACGGCAGAATTTCTCATTTTTACCAAACAAAATGGAAAAGATACTATTGATGTAAGAATTGAAGATGAAAATATTTGGCTTACTCAAAAACTTATTGCCAAGCTTTT
>JAOZRH010000246.1 GCA_029931905.1 Fidelibacterota bacterium | reverse complement strand
ATCCATTTTTCTCTAGAAAAGCTAAAGGTGTTGGATTAGGACTTTCGCTTACTCGTCGTCTTATTGAATCGCATAATGGTAAAATAGATGTAGAAAGTGAACATAAAAAAGGAACAAAATTTACAATTACACTTCCAAGTAATTAAATAAAAACCCAAAGGACAGTAAAATATGGAAACTATTCTAATAGTTGATGATGATCAAGATTTGCAATTAAACTTATCAAGTGTCTTAGAACTTGAAGGATATACAGTTGAATGTGTAGGAACAGGCATGCAAGCCCTTTCTAAAATAAAAGAAATGTTGCCAACCGTTGTTTTATTGGATAGAAATCTTCCAGATATTAGTGGTATGGAGGTTTTGCAAAAAGTAAAAGAAGTCGCACCACAATTCGATGGAGCTATTATTATTTTAACAGCTTATGGAGATATTAATAGTGCAATAAAAGCAATGAAATTGGGTGCATATGATTATATAACAAAACCATTTGACAATGATGGATTGCTTTTTACAATAGATAAAGCATTGAATAATCAACGATTGGCGAAAGAAGTCAAAATGCTAAGAAAACAGTTGGGCGATAGGATAGGTACTGAAAAAGTGATGGGAAAATCTGACAAAATAAAAGATGTTGTGAAAAGAGTATCTTTGATTGCACCTACAAATATGAGTGTAATAATTCAAGGAGCAAGTGGGACCGGAAAAGAGGTAATATCAAAATTAATTCATCAAAAAAGTTTAAGAAAAGATAAACCCTTTATTCCAATTGATTGTGGAGCAATACCAGAAAATTTAGTAGAAAGTGAACTATTTGGATATGAAAAAGGTGCGTTCACAGGTGCCAATAAAGATAAAAAAGGCAAGTTTGAGTTAGCAGAAAAAGGGACATTATTTTTAGATGAAATTACGAATTTACCAGAGTCAGCACAAGCTAAATTTCTTCGAGCACTTGAGGCCAGAGAAATTGTTCATATTGGAGGGAAAAAACCAATAAAAGTTGATGTGAGAATAATAACAGCATCGAATATAAATCTTGTTGATGCTGTAAGTCAAGGAGATTTTAGGGAAGATTTATATCACAGATTAAATGAATTTAAAATTATGCTTCCATTATTGAAAGAAAGAACAATTGATATACCGATTTTAGCTCAAATATTTTTAGAGGATTCAAATAAAGAATTAAACAAGAATATTAGTGGATTTACAAATTCATCAATAAAAAAAATGTTAGAGTATTCATGGCCCGGGAATATACGAGAATTAAGAAATGTAATTAAAAAAGCAGTATTATTAGAGGATAAAGAAAAAATAAATCACGAGAATTTAGAATTTGAGGGTACTGTTAAAAATAAAAAATCTTCAAAAGATTCTGTTGAAGAGTATACACATAAGATATTAGAATTGGGATTTTCATTGAAAGATATTATGTTTGAGTTAAATAATAATATTGAAAAAGAAATAATAATTAGTATTTTAAAAGAAGTACATTACAATAAATCAAAGGCCGCCAAAATATTGGATATTGAAAGAAAAACATTATATTCAAAAATTAGTCTCTTTGGAATTGAATCATAAATTCAATTAAAATAAATTTCCAATAAATAATTATTAATAGTAATTGTATAAAAGTATAAACACATTGTATAATATATTATACAGGATAAAACTGTAATAATTTTGATAAATATTTAATTAAAAAAACGGATATGCTAACTAACTATTTTAAGTATATGTTATGTCAATTAATTGAGTGATTAAATAATATATTTAGTTGCTCAGATTGTGGCATAATATTTGCTCTAATATGGGCAGTATGAAAAACAAAAAGAAAATATTTATCCTAGAAGATTCTTACATTCAAAGAATCCAAATTGCAGAAGATCTTAAACAAGAGGATAGAGAAATTATTTTAGCTGAAACAGTAGCAGAAGCAAAAGAAAAATATGATATGAATAAACATGAAATTGATTTATTTATCATTGATTTAAAGCTTCCTGATGGTGAAGGAATTGATTTTCTTAAATATGTAAGAGAATCTGTAGATTTTACACCATCGATTATTGTTAGTGGTTTGATTTCTCAAGAAATTCAACAAAATGGTGGAGATCTTTGCATAGTGTCAATTTTTGAAAAACCAATTCAACCTTATGGTTTTTCAAAGACTGTTGGAATGCTTTTACAGTAAGAAAACGAAATTACTAGTTGAAATGTAGAACATTAATATAGTTTGTAGGCATTATTGTCTTACAAATTACAAAAAAAATATTCATGTACTTTTGGGTGTATGTGAGTATTTTTTTGTGTATATAGGAATAATTGTTTAAAAAAAATATTAGTGCAATTTGTAATTATTTTAACTAAATTATGTTAAAAAATAGGGAGAGGAAAAAAATGAGTAAAAAAACTTTGATTATTTTGGGAATTGTTTTTGTAGCTGTGATTTATTCTGTGAAAGCATACAATGGAATGGTACAATTAGA
>JAOZRH010000078.1 GCA_029931905.1 Fidelibacterota bacterium | reverse complement strand
GATTTATTACAATTTTCTTTACCAAATGAATCTGTTTTAAATGGCTCATATAGTGTAACATATGATTCGACAGTAATGCATCAAATTGATGTTAATCATAGTGCAATTTCAATGAATTCAAAAACACCTTTATATCAAAATGAAAACATAACTTTTATTAATTCAAATGTAGAATATAGTGTTGAAATACCTGCTGATATTGATGCAACAAGAGGAGATGTTTCTCTGTTTATTTGGGATGAAGATAGTTACAAAGCCTCACATTTACAATTTTCAATTGAAAGTTCATATATTGGGGAGCCGATTTTTTATCCAAATAGACCTAAGTATCAAGAGAATGCATGTATTCAAATAGATATTGAAGATGTTGATGGAATAAAAGAAGTATATTTAGATTTTAGTTCTAATGATTCTAATGAAGAATTAATAAAACAAGATGGAAATAATTATAGAAGTGATACTTTGAATTGGGATCAGTATAGTGGAAAAATTTTCAAAGTTATTGTTAAAGATAATAATGATGATATAACAATATCACGAGAATATACTATGATTCCATCAGAAGTTTACGATATAGAAATCATAAATTACCAAATTGTAGATGGAATAGGTGAAATTGAAATTAGAAGTAATTATGATGATGCTATTGATGTTGAAATAGTTGCAACAGTACTGCCGACTTCAACAAACATTAGTTATCTCGATACACTAACAATTGTAGATGATATAGGTAGTAGTATTAATAAGTCATATACAAAAATATTACCTCCTTGGGGAGATGTGGAATTTGAGATAAAAATCAATCCTCTAATTGATATTGATGAGATAGATACAACCAACAATATTGATACAATTAATGTTATCAATTATTGGATTAATAGAGATACAAAATTAAATTTTGATTTTAATGATTCAGTTTATACATCAATTGATATAACACCTAAAGAGAATATTTATCAAGCATATATAAAACCAATTCATGTGAATTATGATTTAAGCAAATTTGGAGCTATCTTATCTAACACAAATGGATTAAAAGTAATGACTGATGATGAAATTGATTTTAAAATTACTATTGATCAAAATGTTATTGATACTGATAGTTTAATTTTTGCCGCTTGGTTGTCTCTCGATTTGAAGAAGTTTCACTGTATAAAATTTACAGAAGATAATACTGGAAAATCATTTAATGTTAATAAAGCTGGATATTATATTTTTGCAAAATCAAATGATAATATTCTCCCTGAAATAAAACTGAATATTAATGGTGAAAAATTATTCACAAATAGTTATTTTGCAAACAATACCAAATGTTCAGCATCAATTAGGGATAATAATGGAGTAAATCCTAATTCTGATTATTGGAAAGTTTTAATAGATGGTGAAGAAATTGATAATTCTAATGTGATTATTTTACAAACAGATAATATTAACGAATTAGGAATGTCTTTTAATTTAGAATTGGATAGGGGAGTTCATACACTACAAGTTTTTGCTTCAGATATAACAGGCAACGAATCTTTTTCTGAAGAATATCAAATAAAATATATTAATGAGTCAAAAATAATAGATTATGGAAATTATCCCAATCCATTCGCAATTAAGACATTGTTAATTTATGAATTAACGGATCAGTTTGAAAATTTAGAAATTAATATATATACATTGGCGGGTAAAAAAATAAAAACGATTAATCAGTATAATGCTGAGACAGATTTATTATTAAATAATATTGGGTTTCATGAAATTCCATGGAATGGACGAGATGAATATAATAATTTTGTTGCCAATGGTGTATATTTCTATGAAATAAAAGGAAAAGTAAATAATAATGTTAAAAAAACAACTGGAAAAATAGTGAAATTAAGATGAAAAAAATAATAATTGCAATATTAGTGCAAGTAATAGTATTATTTGCAGGAAATTATGGTGATGCCTTTATTAATGCCAGCAGACCAGCATCAGTTGTAGGATTGGGTAATATGGGTGTTACACAAGTAACTGGAATTCAATCTGTACTGACAAATCCAGCAGGTTTAACACAAACCAATAGAAATGAAATGTTTATTCAATATAATAATTTATTCGGAATGGGTTATCAACACGGTTTAGGAATAATGACAAAACATAATGAAAAATATTATTTTGGAATAACTTGGAATAGAGTCGCAATAGATGAATTGACAGAAAGAATTGATTTATTTGACTATGATTTAGAAGAAAGACGAGAATATGTAAGAGAACATTTTGGTAAAGGTGAAACATTTTCTAATTCTGAGAATGTAATTCATTTTTCCATTGCAAGAAATTTTTTACATACTATAAATGCTGGTTGGAATTATGATAAATTCAATATTGAAAATCCAGTTGGAATAAATATAAAATTATTATCTAAATCTATGTATAATGAACATGCAACAGCAAAGGGTGCGGGAATAGATATTGGGACAAAATTTATTATTCCGGGAGAAGATGTTTTTTCCATACCGAGATTTGGAAATGTAATTATTGGATTTAATTTAGCAAATGTATATCAAACACCAATTATATGGTCAAATGATCATGTTGATATGGCCAAAATGAAATTATACTCTGGCATTTCTTTACAACAACCAATAAAATTTTTTAGTAGTGTAGTTTGGATAATGTTAGAAAATGAAAAAACAAAGGATGAAAGTAATTTTAGATATGGTTTCCAGTGGGAATTTAAAGATTTATTAAATGTTAGATTTGGGCGTGATTTATTGAACTCAAATATTGGATTTGGATTAAAGTTGCCATACAAAGATTATGATTTAAAAATAGATTATTCATTGGAAAATCATCCTATAGAAATGGTTCATAGAATTTCATTAACTTTATTTGGGAGAGGGAAAAATGTTATTAAATAAATCATTATATCTATTTTTATTATCTGTTTTTTTTATTGCTTTCCAATGTCATGATGTTGAAAATCCACATCCTCCTGGTACACCTGAAATTGTTAATAAATCAAAATACTCAGATTTTATTGAAAGAGGTATTGATGCTATAGAAAGTCAAGATGCAATAATTATTCAGTGGGAACCGAATTCAGAAAAAGATTTAGAAGGATATTACATTTATAGAGGTTCAGCAAATTCTGAAAATAAAATAGATTATGCAAAAATATCAACCATATCTGTTAATGATGCAAATCCAATAGTTACTGCGACAGAATATGTTGATTATGATGTTTTAAAAAAAATAGAATATTTTTATTATATTCAAGCATTTAATCAATCCAAAAATGTAAGTGACCCATCTGATACGGTTTCATACAAATTGGCAGCTAAACCAAATTTATTCTTTCCACTTGCTACAGATGCTAATGTTTCGAAGACACCAAAATTTACATTTAGCTATTCTCCAGATATCGATTATGGAATTACATATTTTATTATTAAAGTTACTGATGTTAATGGTGATTCACTTTGGTGTTACGATTTTCAACGGGTTGGATTTGGATCTGAATATAAATATGTAGATTTTAATACTGATCATTCTAGTTTAGTAGACACTTTAACACCTGGTGAATATTATAAATGGAAAATAGATGCCGTTGCTCCAATAGGTAGTAATGAACAAGAAATTGAAGGTGCAGAATCTAATTGGGTACAATTTAAAATAAAGGAATATTAAAATGAGAAAAAAAATACTACTTATAATTACACTGTTTATTTCAGTATGTTTTGGACAAGATTATTCTTCTGGAATGGGACTTTCAGCTGGGTATGGTACAGGTTCTGACGAATTAACATTCCCTGTGAAAATATGGGGAGAAGTTGTTAATCCTGGAATTTATCAAACTCCATTAGGATGGGATATGATGTCTGCAATTGCTCAAGCAGGAGGTCCAACATTAGATGCAAAATTAACTAATGTAAGAGTATTGAGGGCTAAATTGAGTGAAGGCGAAAAACATGTATTAATTTATGTTGATGTTGCTAAATATATTGAAACTGGTGACAAATCTCTATTGCCTGAAATTAGGGCAGGAGATACAATTATGATTGCACCTAAATTTGGTAAAAAGGTGGGTGAATTCTTTAGTAGTTTAGGTGGTTTAATGGCTATTGTGCAGACAGCTGTAATGATAGAATATTATCTTAATAATAAGTAAAAAAAAAGGTTAAGATGAATTATATAGAAGAGAGACAATGGGGAAGTTTTGAAATATTAATTGATAATGAAAATTATAAAGTGAAAAGACTTGTTGTTTCTCCAAATCATAGAATATCATTACAATCTCATAAAAAAAGAAATGAACATTGGGTTGTTGTTAGTGGCAATGTAAAAATCATTAATGGTAATAGTAAAAAAAAATATTCTGTAAATGAGCATATATATATACCACAAGGGAATAAGCACAGAATAGAAAATATTGGCAATAATAATGCAGTGATAATTGAAATTCAAACTGGGGAATATTTTGGAGAAGATGATATTATTCGCTATGAAGATGATTATAATAGGGTATAAAAAATGAAGTATAAAATTGCAAATATTAATTTGGCGGATTACGGCAAAAAAGAAATGGAAATTGCTAAAAGTGAAATGCCTGGATTGATAGCACTTAGAGATAAATATTCTAAAAATAAACCGTTAAAAGGTGCAAAAATTACAGGTAGTTTACATATGACGATTCAGACAGCTATGTTAATTGAAACACTTGTGGAACTTGGTGCTGATGTGAGATGGGCAAGTTGTAATATTTATTCAACACAAGACCATGCTGCTGCATATATTGCAAAAATTGGAATTCCAGTATTTGCTTGGAAAGGAGAAACATTAGAGGAATATTGGTGGTCAACAAAACAAGCATTATTGTTTGGTGATAATGAAGGGCCAGATTTGATTGTTGATGATGGTGGAGATGCTACATTATTAGTTCACGAGGGATATAGATTAGAGGAAGAATATAAAAAAACTAATATAATTCCAAAGATTGTAACTAAAAATCAAGAAAAAGCAATTTTACAAAGCACAATTTTAGAAGATTTAGAATTATATCCAAATAGATGGCATATTATTTCAAAAAAAATAAAAGGTGTTAGTGAAGAAACTACAACAGGTGTACATAGATTATATGAAATGATGGAAGATAAAACACTATTATTTCCAGCAATTAATGTAAATGATTCAGTTACAAAATCAAAATTTGATAACCTTTATGGATGTAGAGAATCATTAGTAGATGGGATTAAACGAGGAACTGATGTTATGGTTGCTGGTAAAAATGTAGTTGTTTGTGGATATGGAGATGTTGGAAAAGGATGTGTGCAATCGATGAAAGCTTATGGTGCAAACATTACTGTAACAGAAATAGATCCAATTTGTGCAATGCAAGCTGCGATGGAAGGATATAATGTTAAAACATTAGAAGATGTGGTTGAAAAAGGTGATATTTTTATTACAGCTACAGGTAATTGTGATGTTATAAGAACTAGTCATATGGAAAAAATGAAAAATAATGCAATTGTTTGTAATATTGGACATTTTGATAATGAAATTCAAGTTAATGAATTATATGCAATGCCAGGTGTAAAAAAAATCAATATTAAACCACAGGTAGATAAAATATTATTTCCAGATAATCATTCAATTATTTTATTATCAGAAGGAAGATTAGTAAATCTTGGAAATGCAACTGGACATTCTTCTTTTGTAATGAGTAATTCATTTACAAATCAGGTATTGGCACAAATTGAATTATGGGAAAAAAAGCACGAAAACAAGGTTTATCGTTTAAGCAAAAAATTAGATGAAATGGTTGCTAAATTACATTTAAATAAATTAGGTGTAGTTCTTACCAAAATGACTGATAAACAGGCAAAATATATCGGTATTGATAAAGAAGGCCCTTTCAAGCCAGAACATTACAGATATTAATAGAGATATTATGAATAAATCGTTTATTCTGAATAAAATACAAAAAATAGATAAACATTCTATAATTATTGCAAGTAGTATAATTTTTGTAATGTTAGTGTTAATTAGTTTGTTTTATTTATATATTGTAATTCATCAAGATGCAAACAATTTTGATGAAGAAACAATTATAAGTATTGAAATTCAGAAAGGTGATAGTTTTAGAAAAATAGTGAATATTTTAGATGATAATAAAATAATCAATAATCGGTTTAAGTTTGTATTAACAGCAAGATTGCTTGGTAAAACTAGACATATTCAATCTGGAAAATTTAATATAAACGGTGGAATTAATTATGTTTCATTAGTTTATCTTTTAGAACATGCAACATTTTTACAAAAGAAGATAACAATTCCAGAAGGAATGGAATTGATTGAAATTGCAAATATTTTTAAGAATGAATTAAATATTCCAATTGATAGTTTTTTAGTTTTAAAAGAAAATGTGTCGCAATTTTCTATTCAGTATAAGTCAGTAAAAAGTATAGAAGGCTTTTTATTCCCAGATACATATTATTTTTTCGAGGATGCAAAAGCAGAAGATGTTATTCAAAAAATGGTAAATAATTTCAAAAAAAATATAAATGTAAATTTAATCTGGGGTGCAAAAGAAAAAGGAATGACAGTTAATGAACTTATTACACTTGCTTCAATAATTCAAGGTGAGGTTATTTACAATTCGGAAATGCCAACAGTATCTTCAGTTTATCATAATAGATTGAAAAAAAATATGAGATTACAGGCTGATCCAACAATTCAA
Source organism: Fidelibacterota bacterium (assembly GCA_029931905.1). Taxonomy (GTDB): domain Bacteria; phylum Fidelibacterota; class Fidelibacteria; order Fidelibacterales; family Fidelibacteraceae; genus TCS52. Next base: position 2,649 of record JAOZRH010000078.1, on the reverse strand, counting down.
TATATTATTCCCGGTCCAGATAGATTATTAAAATTAAGTGAATTGAGAATTGATTCGGAATATAATACATATATGAATAGAGGATTACCACCGGGACCAATAAATAATCCGGGTTTAAAAGCAATTCTTTCGGCAATTAGTCCAGATACAACAGATTTTATTTATTTTGTCGCAAGAGGAGATGGATATCACACATTTTCTAAAACATTAAGACAACATAATAATGCAAAAAATAAATTAAAAAAGATTAGACAGAAACAGAGATTAATTAATAAACAGAAAAAAACAGATACGATTATCAATCGTTAATTATATTTATGGATAAATTATTAAGTAAATTAAATAAAAAACAACAAGAGGCTGTTGTTCATACTGACGGTCCATTGTTGATTTTTGCTGGAGCAGGTTCAGGTAAAACTAGAGTATTGACACATAAAATTGCCTATTTACTTCAAGAGAAAAAAACAACTCCAAATAGAATTTTAGCTGTAACATTTACAAATAAAGCGGCTAAAGAGATGAAAGAACGAGTTGAAAAAATACTAGGATCTCAAGCAAAATATGTGAATATTGGGACATTTCACAGTATAAATGCACGAATATTACGAACTGAAAGAGATTATTTTTCTCCTGATTTCACTATTTATGACAGTAAAGATTCACTTGATATTATTAAAGAATCTATAAAATTTTTAAATATAAATAGTGATATTTTAAAGGCCAAAACGGCAAAACATTTTATTACTAATGCTAAACAACAATTGATTTTACCAAAAGATGCAAAAAATATTTATGTAGATAATTATGCGAATGAACAATTAATTAAAATTTATACTGAATATCAAAGAAGATTAAAAGAAAATAATGCTGTAGATTTTGATGATTTATTAATACAACCATTTATTTTATTTAAAAAATATTCAAAATTAAAGGAAAAATATCAAAATAAATGGGATTATATTTTAGTTGATGAGTATCAAGATACAAACCATGTTCAATTCTCGTTTTTAAAACTTATTTCTCAACTTCATAATAATATTTGTGCCGTTGGAGATGATGATCAATCTATTTATAAATGGCGAGGTGCTGATATAAAAAATATTTTAGAGTTTGAAAAGACATTTAAAAATTCTAAAATAATAAAACTCGAACAAAACTATCGTTCAACAAAAAATATTTTATTGGCTGCGTCAGCTGTGGTGGAAAATAATACATTACGAAAAAAGAAAAAGATATGGAGCGATTCAATTGAGGGGAATAAACTTGTTTTCAAAGAATTAGACAATGATTATTCTGAAGCAACATTTATAGCAGAAACTATTCTTAAAAAAATTAAAATGGGTGCGAAATATAAAGATTTTGCAATACTTTACAGAACAAATGCACAATCTCGTTTGATAGAAGAGGGTTTAAGAAATAGATCAATTAGATATACAATTGTTGGTGGAACAAAATTTTATGAGCGAAAAGAAGTAAAAGATCTTTTAGCATATTTAAATTTTCTTACGAATCCTAACGATTCTCTAAGTTTGAAGAGAATTGTAAATGTTCCTCCGAGAGGAATTGGTAAAACAACAATAGACAGATTAGAAGAATTTAGTAATACTACACAAAGAACATTGTTTGAATCTTTTCAATATTCTGATGAAGCTGGTGTAGGTTATGCAAAATCAAAAATTACGAAATTTCTAACAATAATGTTAAATTTTAAAAGTGAGATTGAAAATCTTTCCCCCTCTGAATTTGTTACTAAATTGATAACTGAAACGAATATCAAAGAGCAATATCGTGATAAAAATGAAACTTCGGAAGACAAAATTGCAAATATTGATGAATTCGTTAATAGTGTTTCACAATTTGAAAGATTTAATGATGGTGCCACAATCACAGATTTTTTACAAGAAGTTTCATTGATTATGGATATTGATCAATGGAATGATGAAACCGATATGGTTGTATTAATGACACTGCATAGTGCGAAAGGATTAGAATTTCCAACAGTATTCCTTGCCGGAATGGAAGATGGATTGTTTCCTTTAGAAAGAAGTAAACAAAATTATGAAGAATTAGAAGAAGAAAGAAGATTGTTTTATGTAGGAATTACACGAGCAATGGAAAATGTGTATTTTACTTCGGCTAAAAAGAGAATGCAATTTGGACAATTTATGAGCAATATGACATCTCAATTTATTGGTGAAATACCAAAAGAGTGTATGATTTATAAAAATGAAAAAAGTGGAATTAACGGAAACAACAAATATTCTAAATATAAAAGTTATACAAATAATTATTCAAAAAATCATCCTAAAAAATATAATATTAGTTCAAAACCAAGTGTTTTAGGAACAAAAAATACAAATGAAAATATTAACATAAACGATTTTGTATATCATAAAATATTTGGCAAGGGAAAAGTTATTGCGATATCAAAATCAACTCAAACTGCATATAAAATATTGTTTAATAATCATGTTATGAAAATAATTGCTGCTAAATTTATAAAAAAATTGTAAATCAATATATTTTATTAAAAAAATTCGTGAAGTTTACCTTTCACAATAGTCAAATTTACTTTGTAATCTTTATTAAATACTGTAATATCGGCATCTCTACCAGGAAGAAGGTAGCCAGTTTTTGCTTGTATATTAA
>JAOZRH010000007.1:17878-28879 GCA_029931905.1 Fidelibacterota bacterium | reverse complement strand
ATTGAATTACAATCCTGAAGTTTTAGAAACATCGGTTAATTTTAGATTAAGTTATTTATCAAAATTAGATTTACTGTTTCCTGTTTTTGGTGCAAATGTTAAATTACTTGACAATTATAGTATTGGTGCTGGATTTGGAATTGATGATTTTAATAATCATTCAATTGAATATTATTTAATATCAGCAAATTATAAAAAAGTTATTAAAGATTCATCTAATTATAATATTGTAGTTTCATTAAATAAAAGATTGATTAACAATGTAAATTTTAAGAATAGAGTTGTTGCATTGCGAGTATTGATAGAGAGAAATTTTAATAATATGGTCGTTGGTGCTGGTGCAGAATGTGGAATTGAAAATGGACGATTCGTGAATGATAATATATTTTATGATTTAAAAGGAGATGAGGATATTAAGTTTATTCCAACTTTTTATATTAATTTTGGCTTTTTAAATTTGATTGGTGAATATTGTCGTGGACATTTTGGATTGGGAATTGATCTTTCGATTGAATTGTAATTTTAGAAAGGAATTTTAAAAGTGAAAAAAATTGGTATTTTGGGCTCTACAGGTTCAATTGGTAAAAACACATTAAATATTATCGAGAGTAATTCCGATAAATTTGAATTGGTTTATATTACTGCAAAAACACAAGTTAAATTACTAATTGAGCAGGCGAAAAAATTTAAACCAAAATTTGTTGTTATTGCAGATGAAGATAAATATTCTTTATTAAAATCTGAATTATCTAAATTAGATATTCAAGTTATGAGTGGTTATGATTCAATTGTTGAAATTGCTGGATTAAAGGAAGTAGATATTGTTGTTAATGCGATTGTTGGAAGCAAGGGAATGTTGCCGTCAGTATCTGCTTGTAAAAATGGTGTTGATATTGCTTTGAGCAATAAGGAAAGTTTGGTAATGGCTGGAGATTATTTATATTCACTTGCAAAAAAGAGTGGAACAAAAATATTTCCCGTTGATAGTGAACATTCTGCTATTTGGCAATGTATTCAAGGAGAAAAAGAGCAAAATATTCAAAAGTTAATTTTGACAGGATCAGGAGGACCATTTTTAAATCGAGATTTAAAATCATTTGCAGATATTACAGTTAATGATGCTCTTAAACACCCAAATTGGTCAATGGGAAAAAAAATAACAATTGATTCGGCAACAATGATGAATAAAGGATTGGAAATTATTGAAGCATATCATTTATTTAATATTCCACAAGAGAAAATTGAAGTTGTAATTCATCCACAATCAATTATTCACAGTATGGTTGAATTTATAGATAGTTCTGTAAAAGCACAATTGGGTTTACCAGATATGAAATTACCAATTCAATATGCGTTGAGTTATCCTGATAGATTTGTTGCAAATTTCGATAATTTGAATCTTGCAAAATTAAAAGAATTAACTTTTTTTGAGCCGAATTATGAAAAATTTCCATCATTGAAATTGGCACTAAATTCATTGAAATTGGGAAAAACATATCCAGTAGTTTTGAATGTTGCAAATGAACTTGCTGTATATTCATTTATTGATAATAAGATTAAATTTACGGATATTCCAAAAATAGTTGAAAAGATGTTAAATAGACATAATCCAATCGAAAATGCAGATATAGATGCGATTTTAGATATAGAAACAGATATTACAAATTATTTACATTATAATAAGTTAGGATAAATGAAACAAATAGATAAATTTAAATTAGATAAAATATTATCTCAAGTTAGAAAACCAGGTAGATATTGTGGTGGTGAATTTAATATGGTTAAAAAAGACCATAATAAAGTAGATGTGAAAATATGTTTAGTTTATCCTGATATTTATGATGTTGGAATGTCATTTTATGGCTATCAATTGCTTTATCACATAATAAATTCTAATGATGATTTTGTTGCAGAAAGAGCTTATGCACCTTGGTATGATATGGAAGAGTTGATGCGTTCAGAAGATTTGCCATTATATTCATTGGAAACACTTACAGCATTATCAGAATTTGATTTATTGGGTTTCACATTACAATATGAAATGACATATTCAAATATTTTAAATATACTTGATTTGTCAAACATTCCAATATTTTCAAAAGATAGAAAAGAAACAGATCCAATAATAATTGCTGGTGGTTCTGGTGCTGTAAATCCAGAGCCAATTAAGGAATTTATTGATGTTTTTGTTGTTGGAGATGGCGAAGAAATTATTATTAAATTGATGAATAAAGTTAAAGAATATAAGTCGTTGAATTATTCTCGAGATGAAATTTTACAACATTTGTCAAGTCCTGAAAATGGAATTTATGTTCCAAAATATTTTCAAAAAAATAGTACTAAAAAAATTGTTGCAAATAAAATAAAATCATTAGATAGAAAAAATTATTCGATTAAACCTTTAGTTCCGATAAAAGAAATTGTTCAGGATAGATTGTCTCTAGAGGTTCAAAGAGGATGTACTGCAGGTTGTAGATTTTGTCAAGCGGGAATGATTTATCGTCCAATAAGAGAAAGATCATATTCAGAATTGACAAGTTATACAAAAGAAGCATTAAAAAATACTGGTTATGAAACAGTTTCATTATTGAGTTTATCAACAACGGATTATACTGGACTAAGTTCATATTTTTCATTGACAAAAGAGTATTTTAACGAAAATAATATTTCAATATCTTTACCATCGTTGAGATTAGATTCATTTAATTCAAATATTATAAATAATATTAATAATCAAAAAAAATCTGGAATAACATTTGCCCCAGAAGCTGGTACACAAAGATTACGAGATGTGGTTAATAAAAATATTTCAGAAGATGATTTATTTTCTTCTGTTAAAATAGCTTTAGAAAACAATTATAGAACATTAAAATTTTATTTTATGATTGGATTACCAACAGAGACAGATGAAGATATTATTGGTATAATTGACTTAATTAAAAGAATTAGTTCAATGTCCAGAGATTACGGAAGGAAAAATATTCATGTTTCCATCTCTACATTTATTCCCAAACCAATGACACCTTTTCAGTGGGAAAAACAACTAACCCCAGAAGAAGCAGAAAGAAAAATAGGTATTTTGAGAGAAGGATTGAAAAGTTATAAGATTAAATTGATGACAAATGATCCATATGAATCTCTTATTGAAAGTATTGTTTCGCGAGGTGATGATAAATTGAATATGGTAATTTATGATGTTTGGAAAAATGGTGGAAAGTTTGGTGCTTGGAGTGAAAAATTGAACAAAGATTTATGGTTAAATGCATTAAAAAAATATAATATAGATCCAATCAAATATACAGCTGAAAAAGATGTGAATGATTTGTTGCCATGGGATTTTATTGATTTTGGATTTATGGATAATTTTTTAATTTCTGAACGCAACAAGGCATATGAAATCGTAAATACGATTGATTGTAGGAAAGGATGTTATTATTGTGGAGTTTGTAATAAAGATTTAAAAATGTTACAGAATAATACTAATATAGTTAATGATGAGAAAAAAACTAAATTGGTTGTTGATGATAAAAATCAAATTACAAATGAAAAAGAGTGGATTGTGAGATTAAAATTTGAAAAAGCAGGTTTAATAAAATATATTACTCATCATGATTTATTTAGAATATTTCAACGAACTATTAATATGTTAAATTTACCAGTAAAATATTCAGAAGGATTTAATCGCAGACCAAAAATATCTTTTGGTTTTCCAATTCCAATGAGTTATAGTGCATTAGAAGAGTTTGTTGATATAATATTTTTTGAGGAAGTGTCAAATATCAAAAATAAATTTAATGAAGTAATGCCTGCTGGATTGAAAATTCTTTCACAAGAACAGATTGAAAGAAAGACACAATCAATCATGATTGCTACAGAAAAAATTGTTTATAAAGTAAAGTTTTATTCTGAAGTAAATATTGAAGAATTAAAGGAAAAATATTATAAATTGTCAGAAAATGATAATTTAAAAATAATTAGAAAGAATAAAAAAAGAGTAAAGGAAATAGATTTAAATAGATTTATTGAAAATCTTGAATTTGGAGAAAATTATATTATTATAACATATAAAGTTGTAAATTCTCAAACAGCTAGAGTTTTAGAATTATTAGAATTATTGTTTGAAGAAGATATTCCAAAATTTCAGGGTGAAAGATTAAAGGTTGTTTTAAAGAATCAAGGGAAAAAGTAAAATAAATGGAAAAAGAAATTTTTATTAGTGAAACATCACTAGAAAGTAAAATTGCAATATTAGAAGATAAACAATTAGTTGAGTTATATTTAGAAACTCCAGAAAAAAATCGGATGATTGCAAATATATATTATGGAAGAATTGAAAAGGTAATAGATGGAATTGGGGCGGCATTTATAGAAATTGGTGAGAAACAAAATGCATTTTTACCATTTTCACAAATTACAAAAAAAAACAGAATATCAAAAAATAATACAGGTGTAAATTCTCCGACAATCGAACCACCAATTCATTCTTCTAAGGATTTAAAAGAAGGGAATTTTATTTTAGTACAAGTAAGTAAGGAACCATATTTTAGTAAAGGTTCTGGAGTTACTACTGATATTTCATTAGCTGGAAGATTTTCTGTATTAGTACCATTTTCAAAAAATATTGGTATATCAAAAAAAATCAAGAATAGGAAAAAAAGAGAATTATTAAAAAAAATGGCAGAAGAGTTAATTCCTGAAGGTTTTGGACTAATAATTCGCACAGAAGCTGAAGATAAAGAAATTGAATATATTAAAGAAGATGTTAAAAAATTATTAGCTAATTGGAAACAGATAGAAAAAAAAGTGAAGAGTACAAAATTACCACAAATAGTTCATAAAGAAATGGGAACATCTTCGTCGATTATTCGTGATTTATTTAATTCGGATGTAGATAGGGTTATAATTGATGATAAAAAGAAATATAAGGACATTAAATCTTATGTTAGTGATATAGATGAAAATTTATTAGGTAGAATATTTTATCATAAAAGTGGATCTTTATTTGGAGAATATGGGATATCGAAACAGATTGAAAAATTTTTAAGAAGAAAAGTGTGGTTTAAAAATAGTAGTTATTTAATTGTTGAACAAACAGAAGCATTATTATCAATTGATGTGAATAGTGGAAAATTTGTTGGAAAACAAAACAAAGAAGATAACATATTGAAAGTGAATTTGTTGGCGGCGACAGAAATTGCTAGACAATTAAGATTGAGAAATAATGGTGGATTAATTGTAATTGATTTTATTGATTTGATAAAAAATTCAAATAAAACAAAGTTGGAAACTGAGTTTAAAAATGAATTAAAGAAAGATAGAGCTGTTACATCAACTGCAAAGTTATCAAAATTTGGATTATTAGAAATGACTCGTCAGAGAATTAGAAATTCACTTATTTTTAGTATGAGTGATGTCTGTCCTGTTTGTAGTGGTAATGGACGGATTCCATCAAAACAGAGTATGGTTTCTAAAATTGAAATGTGGGTTAAAAGATTCAAATTACATAATAAAGCAAAGAGAATTTATATTCATGTTCATCCAAATTTAATGGAATATATTGATGAGAAATATAGAAAATTATTTAGAAAAATACAGTGGAAACATTTATTAAAAATAACTTTTATTGAAGATATGGATGTAAATATTGGTGAATTTAAAGTTTTTATGAAAAAAAACAGTGATGAAATTACTGAAAAATATTAAGAATAATAATAGATAAATATAGTAGATTTGGAATACGAAAAATGCAAAAAATTAAAATTTTACCTGAAAATTTAGCAAATAAAATTGCAGCTGGTGAAGTAGTTCAAAGACCTGCTTCTGTAGTTAAGGAGTTGGTTGAGAACAGTATTGATTCTGGTGCTGATGAAATTATAATTTACATTAAAAATGGCGGAAAAGATCTCATTCAAATAGTTGATAATGGCGAAGGAATGAGTGAAGATGATTTACTTTTAGCATTTGAACCACATGCTACAAGCAAAATATTTGAATTGAGTGATTTAGAAAAAATACAAACATTGGGATTTAGAGGTGAAGCATTACCAAGTATTGCTTCTGTTGCAATGGTGGAAGCAAGATCGTGTCAAGAAGGTTTACAAGAGGGTAGGCAGTTGATTGTCAAAGGTGGCGTAATGAATTCTATAGAGCCGATACCAATGAGAAATGGAACTAGTATTTTTGTTCGGAAGTTGTTTTTTAATACACCAGCAAGGAGAAAATTTCTAAAATCTGCTAATACAGAATTTCGTTATATTGTCGAGATAATTAGAAAATTTGCATTGGGATATCCTGAGGTGAAAATACAATTTTATTCAAATGAATCTGAAATTTTTAATTTAGATAAGGGAAATTTAAAGGATAGAATTGGGGAATTGTTTACAAAAAATTATTCTGATAAATTGATTCAAATTGAAAATTCTCAAGATGGGATTTCATTAAATGGATTTGTTGGAAATTTGGATTTGGTTAGGAAAAAAAGTGCTGAGCAATATTTATTTGTTAATAATCGGTTGGTTGTTGATAGAATGATGAATAGTGCTGTATATTCTGCATATAGTAGTTTAATTGAAAGGGGAGAATTCCCATTTTTTGTGTTAAAATTAGACTTAAATCCTGAAGAAATTGATGTAAATGTTCATCCTTCAAAGACAGAAATAAAGTTCCAAAATGAATGGAATATTTATCAATTTATAAAAAATAGTGTATCTTCAAAACTTGGGAAAATTACTCAAATGATTCCTCAAATGTCAAAATATAATCCAAATGATTTTCAAAGTGCAAAATATTCACCAAGTGGTGGGCAATTAAATAATTCGTTTAATAATAATTCTAACTTTCAGAGAAATAAACCGTTAAGTGAAAAAGAATTAAATTCACAATTATCTTTACAAATGAAACCAAATAAACAAATAGTTGAAGATGAATCATTTGAAAATAAATCCAGTAATGAAGAATTTTCATTTGATGATAGGGTAAATCGTTTTATATCAAGTTTAGATGGTATGAAAGATGCTCAAGAAAATACTCCGTATTCCAATATATGGCAAATTCACAATAAATATATTATGGCACAAATTTCCAGTGGTTTAATTATTATAGATCAGCATGTTGCACACGAAAGAATTTTATTTGAACAAGCGTTGAAATCGTTTAATAATAAACTAAATCGAAGTGGACAACAGTTGTTATTTCCAATTTCATTGGAATTGAAACCGGATGATTTTTCAATGTTATTAGATATTTTACCATCTTTGCAGAAGTTAGGTTTTTCAATGAGAGAATTTGGGAAAAATACTATTATTCTTGAAGCTGTTCCATCAAATATTCAAAAATTGAGAGAACGAAATATTATATTAGAAATACTTGATGATTATAAAAAAAATAATAAGGTAAATAATCCTATTACTTATAAAATTGCGGCTTCATATTCTTGTAAAGCAGCAATCAAAGCAGGTGAAAAATTAGAGATAGATGAAATGCAACGATTAATAGATGAATTATTTCAAACTGGAAATCCATATTTTTGTCCTCATGGAAGACCGATAATAGTTAATTTATCATTAGATGAATTGGACAAGAGATTTGAAAGAAAATAGAATTAATTCAAATTATAAATATTAAGTATATTTAAAAATTAGATAATTCTTTTAATGCAATTTTTACAATGTGTTCAATAGTTATTTTTGGGTTTTCTTGGATTAATTTATTTACAAGTTCTTGAATATGAGTTCTTTTAAATCCTAATGATTCTAGAGCCATAGTAGATTCTCTAAAAAGTGATTTGTTTTTTTCAGATGTATTAATTGTATTTGTTAATCCTGACAATTCATCTGCGGAAAATTTATCTTTTAATTCAAGAATTATTCTATTAGCAGTTTTTTCACCAATTCCGGGAAGTTTTTTTAAAGATTTTGTATCTTTATTAATTATAAATTTTTTGAAGTCATTTACAGATACACCAGATAAAATGTTTATTGTATTTTTTGGACCTATTCCAGAAATTCCAATTAATTTTAGAAACAATTCTTTTTCAGGTATGTTTGCAAATCCATATAACATCAATATATCTTCTCGTACATGTAAATAAGTGTATAAAAAACATTCATCTCCGGGATTTGGTAATTCCTCATAAGTAGATCGAGAAATTATTATTTCCATTCCTATTCCACCTTGTTGAATTATGACTATATTTTCAAATTTTTTAATTAATTCGCCTGTAATACTATAAATCATTTTTTTACCTTATATTGTTGATAATTATTGTATTAGTTGATTAAATTTATGCTGATTGAAAAAAGTAATTGCTGTGGCGAGTGCATCTGTAATATCCAAAGATTTTGGTAGTGTTTTTGTGTTTAGAAGATTTTTAACCATATATTTTACCTGTTCTTTCGAAGCCGCACCATTACCTGTTATTGATTTTTTTATTAGACGAGTAGCATATTCATAAATTGGAACTTCTAAAATTTGAGCGGATAATATTAAAACCCCACGAGCATGACCAAGCATAAGCGATGATCTTGCATTGATATTAACAAATGTTTCTTCAATCGCGAAAATGTCAGGTGAATATTCTTCAATAACATCGGACATATTTGAATAAAGAATTTCTAATCTTTTTGGAAAGGTTTGTGTCGTTTTTGTTGTAATTGTTCCAGCTGTAACCAAATCAATGTGTTGTTTATTTGTTTTTATTATTCCATATCCCGTAGTATTTAGTCCGGGATCTACACCAAGGATTTTCAATTTAAATCGTTTTGTAATTTTTCTAATATTTCTTCGCTAATCTCTGAATTATCCCAAACTTTTTGTATATCATCATGATCGTCTAAATATTCATAAAGTTTGGTGAATTTTTCTGCTTCATCGTAATTTAATTTTACTGTTGTTCCCGGTATCATTTCAATATTTGCCGTTTCTATTGGATATTCTTTTGATTTTAAAATATCTTTTACAGTATTAAATTCTTTAACAGATGTGATAACTTCAAAATAATCACTTTCTTGAAGTATATCATCAGCCCCTGCATCTAATGCATCCATCATTAAATTATCTTCATCTACATTTATATTTGAAATTAATATTTTTCCTTTTTGACTAAAATTCCAAGCAACAGAACCATCCTCACCAAGATTTCCACCGAATTTTGTTAAAATATGTCTAATTTCTGCAACTGTTCTCTGTTTATTATCTGTCATTATTTCTAATATTAATGCAATTCCGTGCGGACCATAACCTTCGTATGTATATTCATCATAATGAACTCCTTCCAATTCTCCAGTTCCTTTTTTTATTGCCCGAGTAACTGTATCGAGTGGAATATTATTTGATTTTGCATTGTCAACGGCTGTTCTAAGTCGTGGATTTGCATCTTGATCACCACCACCAACTCTGGCAGCGACGGTTATTTCTTTTAATATTTTTGTGAATATTTTACCTCGTTTTGCATCAGTTGCTGCTTTTTTATGCTTTATATTTGCCCATTTAGAATGTCCAGCCATTTTCACTCCTAATTGTTTTTTATTTTTTCTTACAACAATATAATGATATTTTATTTCATTTCACAGAATAAATTTTGTATATCATCAATTTATATTAAATTAAAATCTGATGGTGAGAGAAAAATTTAAATATATTCTCCACAAACATTTCCACTTGTAGTATTTTTTATATTTTCGATTATTTTTGATTTATCTTTAAATTCAACTTCAAGTATTATTGAAATATCTTTTTTAAAATCTTGCGTTAATTTTATTATTTTGATTTTGTTGAATTCTTTGAGTAATAATGGATGCTCAGTATATGAACATTTGAATTTAATTTTTTGACCGAAAATTATTTCCCTTTTTTTACAAAGTGCAAGTGTCTGTTCAGCACAATATCCATATGCTTTAATTAATCCGCCTATTCCTAATTTTTTCCCACCAAAATATCTTGTTACAATTAATAATATATCAGAAATATCTTGTTTTATAAATTCATTGTAAATTGGTTTCCCAGCTGATCCACTTGGTTCACCGTCATCATTGTATCGAAATTTTTCATCGTTATTTATTCCAAGTCGATATGCATAACAGTTGTGATTTGCTGAATGATGTTCTTTTCTAATATTCACTAAAGATTTTTCAATTTCATCGATGTTATTAACATGGAATACATTACCAATAAATTTACTACCTTTTTCAATGAATTTAAATGATTGTTCTGTATTTTTGATTGTGTAATATTTCATTAAAAGATTTATTTTATAAATGTGAATTTTTTTATAAATATTTTATCAGGCAATTGTAGTTGTAAAAAATATATACCACTTGGTGTTTCAGATTTAGTAATATTTTGTGGTGATATAGAAATTTTGTGATTGCCTTCAATAAGATTATTAGTTTTTACTTTAATAGAATTTGTTTTTTGTCCAAGAATGTTATAGAAATTTATTTTACCCGAGTCGTAAGTTTTTGATAATGAATATTCAAAATTTATTTTATCATCAATTGAAACTGGATTTGGATAAATTGATGAAATTTCTGTGACAGATTTTTCAACTATTAAATTGCCTTTTACAGTGTCTTGGCTACCAATTGATAAAAATATATTTGCTGAAGAGGAGGTGATAGGTATTTTTATTGGATTTGAAGTTATACTATATCTATTTGTAATATTCCCATCGAATAATATTGCATAAATTTGATAATTATCATTTGATTCAAAATTTATGCTAATTTGTTCTACATTTATATCTGCAATCTTGTAAAAGTTGTTTGAATATTTATTATTTATCATTTGAATATTCATTGTTTGATTATCATCAAAAAAATGATAATTATTAATATTATTTGAAAATTTTAATGATGTGAAAATTTCTGCATCTGGGAAAAGCGATTTTTTTGGAAAATTATCAATTCCTGTATGTATATGTGAAATTCCCCATTCAGATAAGGCATTTCCCCAACTATATTCATTAGATACTAAAAAATCTGTTAAAGATGACATTGCATTTAC
>JAOZRH010000007.1:16516-17778 GCA_029931905.1 Fidelibacterota bacterium | reverse complement strand
CCCAACTATATTCATTAGATACTAAAAAATCTGTTAAAGATGACATTGCATTTACTTCTAAAATATTATTCCAAATTTCCATCACGGGATTAAGTGAATTTTTTTTAAAATTTTCATCTAAATAAAGAATCCAACTAAAAAGTTGATAGAAATCAGGGTTATTGTATTTGTCAATTTGTCCACCCCAATTATCTTTAAATTCGTCAACATATTGAAGATAATCATTTACTTCTGGAAACATTTTGTCTTCAAACCAAACGGCCGATGCCTCCAAAAACCAAACATCTGTATTAAAGAAATTATATCCAACTTGGAATACATGGAATAATTCATGAGCACAGGTAACTTTCAGAGCAGAAGTATCTTGTGTATAGTATAAATCTCCGATTAAATTATTATCAATTTCTATATAGGCAGTGTAATCATATGGTCTTATAGTTGAATATACTTCATTTTCAGGTATCGTTCCACCATAATTTCCATTACCGAGATTTAAAAAATAAACATCAATTTGTGGATCATCAATATTATCTATCGGAGGTGTCAAAAATCCTAATGAGTCACTTAAATAGTAATAAGAGTTTTCTAAATATTGACTTGCAAGAATGATATAATCGGGAACAGATGAGTTTAAATTATAATTTTGTTCGATTGAATCATTTCCACTATTGTCATAATGTAATTTGAATAGATTGTTTTCAGATATAAAAAAAATGTCGTTATTTGGTCGTGCTGTTGTTTTTCCTAATTTTAAATTAATAGCAGAATTCTTTACAGCAACGGAACTTTTCCATAATATTTTTGGAGAATTGTTGTTTTGTGAATTATTGGTATTAATAAAAACCAAAATTAAAATAATTAATTTTATTGTATATTTTAATTTAAATAAATTATTCAATTTGTGTTATTTCTTTTTAATGTTACTATATCAATAGATATTGATTGGTAAAATGATATATTATTTTACTTCTTTGTTGTCAGTATCTTCGTTTTTTTTATCATCATTTTCAATATCATCTTTTACATTATTGAGTGCTTTTTCAAACTCTTTTATTCCTTAAATCCTGGCATACTAATAATATCTTCCTAACGAGTAAACTTTAATAAATAATACCCGAATATCATTCCAATTATTCCAACAATATTAATTCTTAACATTAATGAAAAAGAGAATTCAATGAAGTGTAGATGAATTGAAAGTGGGTCCTTTATTCCAAGTGGAATGCTAGCAAGAAAAAATTCTTTTACTACACCAGCCGGAA
>JAOZRH010000007.1:413-16506 GCA_029931905.1 Fidelibacterota bacterium | reverse complement strand
TTTCGCCGATAACACTTCAAATAATTGCACCAATTATTAAAACTCCTATCAATTTTTTAATATTATCTTTCATTACAATTTTCTCCAAATTTTATCAATTATTTATTTTTATCAATTTTATTATTGTCATTTCTAATAGAATAATGTTTTCTCCAATAGAATATTATATTGATTGATATTATCAAAAAAAATATTGGAAATAGAACTTTTTCTTGATAGACAATGATTATCAATAATAATAATAATATAAGAATTGTTTCTTTTGTGTGCTTTGATCCTCTTCTCAAAGAGAAGGTGGTTATTTTTTTGAATATTATATCGCTTACCATCAAATATCCAATAGTTAAATAAAGAGATGGAAAAATAATGTTAATTGGTAAGTTGATATTGGTTACAATGTTTTTATTTACTATAATGAACATTACAAAACTTGTCATTGTTAATGCTGCCAATGGAGAAGGCATACCTACAAAATAATCAAGTGTTTCTCTATGAGCATTTACATTAAATCTTGCTAATCTTATAGTGCCAAAAATTACAAAAGTGAATGATAAGATTAAACCATAACCATCGTATTTTATAAAAAATATGTTATATGATAGAATTGCCGGTGCAATAACAAAAGAAATTAAGTCGGCCAATGAATCCATTTCAACACCAAAATCAGATGAACCATGTACTAAACGAGCTACTTTTCCATCTAATCCATCAAAAATTGAAGCAAAAAATATTAGCCATCCAGCAATTATAAAATTACTATTTCCCTGTTTAAATGAATATGAAATTGATACAAATCCAAGGAACATATTAAATAATGTAAATATGCTTGGCCAAACTGTTCTTTTAATTCTTATTTTTTTTTTCATAATACTTTGTCTTTATTAATAAATTCTCCAATTATTGTTTCTCCACCAACAACTGTTTCGTTAAGTTTTGTTTTTAAATTAAATTGTTTATTGGGAATTATTAAATCAATTCTACTACTAAACTTCATTAATCCAAATTTTTCACCTGTTTTAACAATATCGTTTAATTTTAAATTGCACACTAATCTTCTTGCAATAATTCCCGCAACTTGCTGTACTCTAATAAGTCCAAATTTTGAATTAATATCAAAAATATATCGTTCATTTAAATCAGATGCCTTGGGGTTAAAAGCTGTTAAAAATTTCCCTTTTTGATATTTAATGTATGATATTTTTCCATCTATTGGAATACGATTAATATGTACATCTGTTAATGAAAGAAAAATTGAAACCATTTTTGATGGTTCTTTTGATACAGGATGTAAAACATTTTCTTTAATTAAAATTATTTTTCCATCAGCTGGTGATATTAAAATGTCTTTTCCATTTGGTGTTATTCTTTTTGGGTCTCTGAAAAAATACAGTGAAAATAGAAATAATAATAATGATACACTGGCAATGATTAATAATAATGTGTTTAAATAAGTTATATTTTTAAATATTAAGAATAATATTTCAGAGATTATTGTGATTAAAAGAAAAGATAATGTAGTGCTTTTTGCTGCCATTTGTGGCTCCTCTTAGTTTATTAATAAAGATAATAAATAATTATCAGAATTAGTATATATTTTTTAAAATTGAAAACGATTTTTGTTTTAATAATATCATTTTAATTGCCAGTTTTCATTTCTTGTCTGTTTTTTATTTTTTGTTTTAGTTTTTCGATAAATATAAATGCAAAAATAATAGTTGAAATAATTACACAAATAATAGCAAAAATATTTCCAAATTTTGTGTAAATAGTTGTATAAGAAAATGTCTTTAATTTTACATCAAAAAATCCCTTTTTATTCAATGAAATTTTTTCTTTCACAAAGCCTTTTGGAGTTATTGCCATTGAAATTCCTGTATTTGCACATCTTACAAATGCTCGTTTAGATTCAACAGCTCTTACAATAGATTGTGATGCATGTTGATATGGTCCAAAAGAATTTCCGAACCATGAATCATTAGTTGCATTTATATGATATTGTGCACCTTTTCTAACATTGTTAATACTGATTTGAGGAAAAATTGATTCATAGCAAATCATTGGAGATAATGTGACTTTATTATTTAATATGGTAAACGGATTGTTTTTTTCTCCTGGTGAAAAATTAGATTGTCCAAGATTTAGTTTTTTTAAAAATTCGAATTTGTTTGAAAAGGGTATATACTCTCCAAATGGAACAAGATAGGTTTTATCATATTCGCTTATAATCCCATTTTTACTTTCGAAAGCAAATAAACTATTATTAAAAACAATTTTTTTATTTTTGTAAAAATGATCTGGAGATCCTAAAATAAGTGTTTTGTTGGTTTTATTAACAATATTTTCTACTATTCTTCTATATTTACTTTTACGGATATGAACTGGAGTTGCACTTTCTGGCCAAACAATGACATCAATAGAATCAATTCCAGATTGCATACTTAGAGAATCAAGATTTCTGAAAACTTTCTTTCTGTTTTGAATTTTCCATTTTTCTAAAGAGCCATAATTCGGTTGTATTACCCTGAAAGTAATTTCATTTGATATTTTGTAATTTGTATTTAGGACAATTATTCCATAAAAATATGGTATGGCAATTAATAAAGCGATAGTAATGAAATATTTATTAAAATTTTTATAACTATTCTTTGTTGATAAAATTGCTTTATATAACAGAATATTTATTAAAATAATGATAAAAGAAACTAGGTAAATTCCACCAAAATCAACTATTTGTAGAAATGTTAAGTTTTTTACTTGAGAATTTCCAAGTGCAATCCATGGGAATCCAAAAACGCCATAACTTCTAATAAATTCTACTGAAATCCACAAAAATGGGAGTGACCACAATGCAATATTAGGATAATATTTTTTAATAAAACTAAATAATAATCCAATTAAACCATAATTTATTGCTAAATATAACGATCCCAATATCATTGAAATAGTGGCAAATATAGGGTGAGTTCCCTCATTAAAAGCAAGCCAATGAATCATAAAAACAGAGTAAACAAAACCAAAAAAATATCCTGTAAAAAATCCATTTTTTCTATTATTAAGAATATGAACAAGTGGTATTATTGAAAAAAATATTAAATAATATTGATTAATTGGTGCAAAAGATAATACAATAAAAATCACCGAAATAAAAATACTGATAAAACGATGGTTAAGTATAAATTTAGAAATACTTTTTAATCTATTGTTCATATATTAATAATAATTATTTGAATTTAAATATTCTCGCATCATTATAAAAGCAGACATTTGATCCACTTTTTCTTTGTTTTTAATTACATTTATCCCTTTTTTAATTAGTATTTCTTTTGCTTCTACACTTGTATATCGTTCGTCCCATTTAATTATTGGGCAATCAAAATTATTTTTTAGCAATTCAATAAAATTATCCACTTCTTTTGTTTGATTAGTTTTATTTCCTGAAAGTCCAATAGGGTAACCGATAATTATTTTTCCAAAAGAATATTTTTCATGTACATTTTTTATCTTTTCAATTGCAATTTTATTTGAATTATCAATAATTAGAGTTGGTAAAGAAATTGGAATAATATTTAATGGGTCAGAAATAGCCATTCCTACTCGCTGACTTCCATAATCAATTGAAATTGTTCTCATGATTGTTTTATAAAGGTTTTGTTAAATATTCTTTCAATAATTTGCCGGGGATAAAGTGTGTTTTTTTATGAGCCTTTACATATACAATTTCATTTGTTCGTGGATTTCGAGCTTTAGGTTTTGCTTTTGTTGGCTTCACTTCAAGTGTTCCAAAATTACGAACTTCAATTCTAATAACATCTTCAGCAACATCTTTCATTAAGAGTTGTCTTATACTAGTAAAAAAATCATCAACAAGTGGTTTTAATTCTTTTTGAGAAACACCAGACACACTTGATAATTCTCTTGTAATATCAATTTTTGTAAAAGTTTTTTTTGTCATATACTTCCTTATTTTATATTCTATTTATTTTTATTATTCCATTTATTTTTTTAATATTTTTGATAACATTTTTTGTGTGTTTTAAATTGTCAACAATTATTATTATATTACCCTGTACAATAGGCCCTTCAGTTTTCATGTTTATTGAAGCTATACTTGTTTTCATATTTTGTATAACATTACTGATGTCGCTAACCATTCCATTTCTGTTTTCACATAAAATATTTAAATGTGAGTAAAATGTATAATCTATATTCTTATCCCAATTTACATCTATTAATCTATCTACTTCTTCTTCTTTTGTTGGAATATTTTTACAATCACTACGATGTATTGTAATTCCTTTACCTCTTGTGATATATCCAACAATATCATCACCCGGTATTGGGCTACAACATTTGGCAAAATTGACCATAACATTATCAACACCCTGAATAGTTACACCATTAGATGTGCTTCTAAAAATTCTTGAAAAAACATTAAAAGGTTTAATACCATCTTCTTTAATTTCTTTTTCTTCGTCACAATAATTATCTAACAATTCTTTTACTGTTATTTTTCCATTTCCAATTGCTTGATATAAAAGGCTTTGTGTTTGAAATCCCATTTCTTCATGTCTGGCTAACAAAGGTTTGATTTTATCGGCCATTTTTAATTTACGAAGATTTTTTTCAAATATTTCTTTGCCTAAAGCTACACTTTCATCAAATTCATTCTTTTGGAACCATCTTTTGATGCGAGATTTTGCTCTATTAGTTTTAACAAATTTTAACCAGTTATAACTTGGTTTAATATTTTTTGATGTAAGAATTTCAACCTTATCACCACTACTTAACATTGTGTTTAATGTAACAATCTTTGAATTTACTTTTGAACCAATACAGGATAATCCAACTTCGGTATGCACTGCAAATGCAAAATCAAGAGCAGTAGCTTTTTGTGGTAATGTAATTAAATCGCCTTTAGGTGTAAATACAAAAATTTCTTCTTTGAAAAGATCGATTTTTAATGTTTCCATAAAGTCATTACTGCTGTTTGGATCGGTTTTAAGAATATCGATTAATTCCCTTAACCATAAAATTTTATTATCGATTTCATTAATATTACCATCGGATTCTTTATATTTCCAATGTGCAGCGATTCCAGTTTCGGCAATTCTATTCATTTCATGAGTTCTAATTTGAACTTCTACATTTTTCCCTTCTGGACCTATTACTGTTGTATGGACAGATTGATACCCATTTGTTTTTTGTGTCGCAATGAAATCTTTAAATCTTTCTGCAATCGGTTTAAACTGTTGGTGAATAATTCCCAATACAGCATAACAATTAGTAACACTATCCACCATAATTCTAATTGCAAGAATATCATAAATTTTATCAAAATCAATATTTTGTTTATTCATTTTTTTATTTATTGATGATAAATTTTTAATTCTTCCAATTATTGTCGCATTAATATTACTTTTTTTCAAAGAATTTTCTATCGTTTTTTGAAATTCGATAATATACTTATCAATATATTTTTTATTTTTATGTAAATGTTGTTGTAAAAATTTATATCGTTCTGGTTCTAAAAATTTAAAAGATAATTCTTCAAATTCGCTTTTAATTTTATACATTCCTAATCGATGAGCGAGTGGAGCGTAAATATCACGAGTTTCAAGCGATATTCGTTCCTGTTTAGATTTTATCATTATATCTAATGTTCTCATATTATTTAGTCTGTCAGCAAATTTTACAATAATAACTCTAATATCATTTGCTACGCTAAGCAACATTTTCCTAAAATTATTTGCTTGTTTATCTTCTTGGCTATTAAATTTTATATCACTTATTTTTGTAACACCCTCCACAATATCAGCAATAGTGTCAGAAAATTCACTTGCTATTGTTTTTTTTGAGTAATCGGTATCTTCTAAAATATCGTGAAGTAATCCAGCACAAATTGTTGTAGTATCCATAGACAATTCTGTAAGAATTATTGCAGTTTGATATAAATGTTCAAAATATGGTTCGCCAGACAATCTAAATTGATTAGCATGTCCCTTTTTAGCAAAAATATATGTTTTCCAAATCAATGGAATATCTTTTTCCACACCAGAATTGTATTCTCTAATTTTATCTATTAATGAGTTAAATTTTTTTGAATACTTACTTTTTTCTTTAGAAATCATCAAGCTCACTATCTACTTCATTTTGATATTCGCCATAAGCCAATTCGAAAAATCTTGCAATATTTTTTTGAAAGTTTAAATTTACAGAACCAATTGGTCCATTTCTTTGTTTAGAAATAATTAATTCAGCTTTTCCTTCATCTTCGGGATCTTTAGAATAAACTATTTTACGGAAAATAAACATTACAATATCAGCATCTTGTTCAATAGCGCCTGATTCTCTCAAATCTGATAATTGTGGTTTATGATCTCCACCTCTTTTTTCAACTTCACGACTTAGTTGTGAAAGTGCAATAACAGGTATTTTTAATTCTTTTGCCAACGCTTTTAAACCTTGACTAATATTGGATATTTCATGTTGTCTATTGTCGATTTTTCCAGTTGCATGTGCTAATTGTAAATAATCAATAAATATCACATCTAATCCATGTTCGTTTTTTAATCGTCTTGCTCTACTGCGAATGTCTAAAATATTTAATCCAGCGGTATCATCAATAAAAAGATTTGCATCTGATAATTCACCCGCAGCCTTTGTTAAATCGGTCCACAATACTGCAGGAATATTACCTTGTCTTAGTTTTTGGTGATCAATTCCGCTTTGAGAGCTTAATAATCTTAACCCAACTTGTTGTTCTGACATTTCCAATGAGAAAAATCCAACTTTATAATTGTGCGATACAGCCATATTGCGAGCCATTGAAATAGCTAATGCTGTTTTTCCCATAGAAGGTCGTCCAGCAAGAATAATAAGATCTGATGACTGAAATCCGGAAGTCATTGAATCTAATTGACCGAAACCAGTATGGACTCCAATAACTTCACCCTTATGATGAGCCAATTTATCTACATGATCTATTGTATCTTGAATAATGTTGGTCATAGAATTAAAATCACCTTCGAATGTTCGTTCTTTCAGTGAAAATATATTTTGTTCTGCATTATCCAACATTGTTCCTACTTCTTCGTCTTCATTATATGCATCTGTAATAAGTTTTGTTGAAGTTTTTATGATTGTTCTCAATGTTGCTTTATCACTAACAATTTGAGCATAATAATCAATATTAGCTGCTGTGGGAACTGATGCTACAATTTTTGATATAGTTGTAGCTCCACCAATTTTATCTAATAGTTTTAATTGTATAAGTTTTTCTGTAACAGTAAGATAATCAATAGCTTGTAGATTTTTTGATAATTCTTTCATCGCTCTGAATAGAAATTGGTGAGATTCTTTATAAAAATCTGGTTCATCTAATAATTCTAATCCACGAAAAGTAGCTGTTGGTTCCAACATCATTGCTCCCAATACAGCAATTTCAGCTTCAATTGATTGAGGTGGTGTTCTTGTAATATCTTCTGTCAATTTTTAAATCCTCACTAAATATGTTGTTACAAATATTTTTTTGCAATCATTTGGAAATCTGAAACTATGCTATCTTTCCAATTTGGATTTCTCAGAATTGCGGCTGGATGATAGGTTACATATAAATCAACATTTTGATAATTATATTTCTTGCCTCTCATTTTTCCTAAAGCTAATTCTTGTTTAATTAGTGTCTTTCCTGCAATTCTTCCCAATGCAATAATTACTTTTGGTTTAATAATAGAAATTTGTTTGTGTAAATATTTTTCACAAATTGCAATTTCTGAAGGAAGTGGGTCGCGGTTTGCTGGTGGACGACATTTGAGAACATTAGCAATAAAAATATCTGATCGTTGTAAATTTATATTTAACAATAATTTGTCAAGAAGTTTTCCAGCTCTTCCAATAAAAGTAATTCCAGTTTGATCTTCAGTAGCTCCCGGAGCTTCACCAACAAACATAATGTCAGCATTTGGATTTCCATCACCAAATACAAATTTAATTCTGCTTTCGCCTAATATACATTTTTTACAATTTTCTATTTCTTTTTTATATTGTTCTAATTCATTCATTAATAAGTCTTTGTTTAAAATTATTTTATTTCCGTAAACATCTCGCAAATATCTTAAATATCGTATCGTTTTTCTATCAATATTCATTTATTCCTAAAATGTTTCATTTATTTTTTAATATCTCTTGTGAATTATGGCAGATTATTACTAATTATTTTAAATATTTCATCAGATAATTCATCTTTTGTCATCAATTCTTTTTCAATAATTTCTTCGTTTTTCGTAATTATTGTTACTCTATTTGTATCATTCCCAAAACCAGCACCACTCTCATTCGGATTGTTTAAAATTATAAAATCAAGGTTTTTCTTAATTAATTTATTAATTGAATTTTTAATCGTATTTTCTGTTTCTACACTAAATCCAACCAATAATTGGTTTTGTTTTTGTTCGCCCAATTTTAATAGAATATCTTCTGTTTTTGTCAAATTTATTGATTTAGGAATGTCTGTTTTTTTAATTTTATTCAATATTTTGTTTGTTGGTTTGATATCTTCAACAGCCGCAGACATTATTACAATATCAGCCCAGTCAAACTGTTCAAAAACTGCTTTTTTCATATTTTCACTAGATATTACCGAAGTTGTGTCAATATTTGTTGGTGGAAGGATAGAGGTAGGACCTAAAATTAATTTTACATTTCCACCTAATTTTTTTGCTGATTTAGCTAAAGCAATGCCCATTTTTCCAGTAGAAGGATTGGAAATAAATCGTACTGAATCTATATATTCTCTCGTTGGACCACCAGTAATTAAAATATTTTTTCCATCTAAAAATTTGTTGTTGGTAGAAAATAGACTGTCAATTATTACTTTTTCATCTGCTAATCTTCCAATTCCTTCACCTTCAATATTTGTAGCCAATTGCCCTTTTTCTGGTTCAATAATATTGTAACCGTTTTTGTATAATTTTTTTTTGTTCATTGTGAAAAATGGATTGTGGTACATGTTTTTATTCATCGCCAATGCAAAAAATGTTTTTTCTGGTTTTGAAGTCATTAACATTGTACTTAATAAGTCATCAGCAATACCATTTGCAACTTTTCCTACAATGTTAGCTGTAGCTGGTGCAACCAAAAAAAGATCAGACTGACTTACAAGATCGATATGACGAGTTGAAACGACTCTATCTTTATCAAACATATCAAAGAGAACTTTATTTCCTGAAAATGTTTCAAAAATAAGAGGAGTCATAAATTCTTTTGCCGATTTTGTCATAATAATATTAACATCACAATTATAATCTTTTGTGAGACGGCGAACGAGAGAAGCAATCTTATAAATTGCAATTCCACCCGTCAAACCTATTAATATTTTTTTATTTTTTAAACTCATCTGAATTTTATAAAGTACTTAATTGGTGTTAAATTTCTTCTGTAGTTTTTTCTTTATCTGATTTATAACCGAATTTTATTTTACCATTTTTGAATTCTTCCATTGCAATAGTTGTTGGTTTATCAAAACTAGAAAAGTCGATATTTTTGTATTCAGAATATTCTTCGCCTTCTTCGTCAGAAATATAGGATTTTATTGGATATTTTTCTGCTCTTTCTTGATTTATTTGTCTTGCTCTTTTCGCAATGACTGTAATCGCTTCAAAAATGTCTTGTTTTTCATTTTTGTCTAATTGATTGATTGGTGACATATTTATTTCTCCTTAATTTATAGTATCATATTTTTTTTAATTATTTCTTCAACTTGATTCATACAACTAATTAATTTATCATTAATTACGATAAAATCAAAGCTTTCTTTTTTTTCTTTTTCCAATGATATTCGTAAAAGTCTTTTTTCTATTAACTCTTGTGATTCTGTAGCTCTTTTATTTAATCTCTGCACGAGTAATTCTTCATTTGGGATATCTATGAAAATTGTTATTGAAGTGTCTGGGAATTGTTTTTTTACATTTAGTGCCCCCAAAACATCTAAATCAAGTATCAGTACTTCTTTATTGTTAAGTGCATCTGTTATCTGTTTTTTCGGAGTTCCGTAATATTCTCCATGTACATTTTCATATTCAACTAAATTGTTTGATTTTAACAATTTTTCAAATTCGTTAGATGAAAGGAAGTGGTAATCTTTACCATCTATTTCATAATTTCTTTTTTTTCTTGTAGTAGCAGAAACAGAAAATTTCCAATTCTTATTTTTTTCTAATAATTTTTTTATAATTGTTGTTTTTCCAGCCCCACTATATGCAGCAAAAATTACTAACAATCCACTTATTGAATGTTTTGACATTGTTCTCTTAATATTTCTAGTTGATTTTTTAATTCCACGACTTTTTGTGATATTTCCGAAGAGTTAACTTTATTTCCAATTGTGGTTATTTCTCTAAGCATTTCCTGTAAAAGAAAAGTTAATCTTTTACCAACATTTTCATTATAATCTAAATAATCATTAAATTGTTGAATATGGCTTGATAATCTTTCATTTTCTTCAGAAATGTCTAATTTATCTGCCAGCAGAACTATTTCTTGTTCTAGAGATTTTTGTTCAATTTTTTTATTTATTAATAATTTTGTAACTCTACTTCTTAATTTGTCAAAATGTTCAGAAACATTTTCTTTTTGTAATTTAATAATACTAATATTTTCTTTTTCAATATTATTTAGAATGTTTTTAAAAGAATTTTTTATGAATTCGCCTTCTTTTGTTTGCATTTCAATTAAATTTTGTAAAGCACCTTTTGTACAGGATAATACTTCTTGTACAAAATCTTTATTGTTTAACTCATCTGCATTTGTTAAAAAAATGTCTGGCAATTGAATTAGATCTGAAATATTTAAATCGCTAACAATATTGAATTCATCTTTTATTAATCGTAATTCGTTTATGTAATTTTTTAAAACATCTTTATTTATTGTTCTGTTGATAATTGGAGTGTCAGAATTAGAAAAAAATAAATTATAAGATACTTTTCCTCTAGATATTTCTTTTTTTAATAAATTATTTACATCTTCTTGTAAAAATTTCAATTCTTGTGAAAAACTATAAACAATATTTAAATAGCGACTGTTAATAGAGCTAATTTCTACATGAATTTTTTTTCCATTATATTCGCTTGCATATCGCCCAAATCCTGTCATACTCTTCAAAATATTTCTCCTCTCATTTTGAGTTGATAGTATAAGAAAATTATGGGATAAATCAAACAAAAACCTTGATTTAATAAAAGAAATGATATAATTAATATAGAAAATATTTGTATTTATTATTTTTTTTTTGTATAATTGAGACTGAGCAATTTAAATGAGGACAAATGGTAAAAAAAGAAGAAAAGAAAGAAGTAAAAAGATTAAAAAAGAGAAAAGTTAAACAAAGAAATGATGCAAATAGAGCATTAAGTAAATATCTTGATGAGATTGGACATTTCGAGCCATTATCTCCAAAAGATGAAATAAAAATTGCTAAAAGAGTTAAAGAAGGCGATAGAGATGCATTAAGAATTTTATGCGAATCAAATTTGCGATTTGTTGTTAGTGTGGCAAAAGATTATCAGGGACAGGGATTGCCATTAACCGATTTAATCAATGAAGGTAACTTGGGTTTGATGAAAGCCGCCGAAAGATTTGATGAAACTCGTGGTTTCAAATTTATTTCTTATGCGGTATGGTGGATTAGACAATCAATTTTACAGGCATTAGCTGAACATAGTAGAATTGTTCGTTTACCTTTAAATAGAGTTGGTACAATTAGTAAAATTAGTAGAGCAGCTGAAGAAATTGAAGGGCGTAATGAGAGAACACCAAATGTATCAGAAATTGCTAATAAATTAGGTGTAAAACCAAGTGAAATATCCGATGCAGTAAGAATTGCAAAAAGACATCATTCGTTGGATGCTCCTTTTAAAGATGGTGAAAAAAATTCACTTATTAATGTTATTGTAGATAATGGTCAGGAAAATCCTGAAGAACCATTAATGGAAGAATCATTAGAATCAGAAATTGAAGCTGTTTTATCTACATTAGAAGAAAGAGAAAGTAATGTAATTAAAATGTATTTTGGAATTGGTAGAGAATATGCATTAACTTTAAATGAAATTGGAGAAGAATTTAATTTGACTCGTGAAAGAGTTAGACAAATTAAAGAAAAAGCAATTCGTAGATTGCAACATAAATCGAGAAGTAAAAGACTAAAATCCTATTTAGGATAAAAAATAAAACTGGTGATTGGAGGTGAGATTAAAAGATGATTCAAGTTACAGTTCATGATAATGAAAATTTAGAAAGAGCTTTAAGAAGGTTTAAAAAGAAATTTGAAAAAGCAGGTATTATAAAAGATATTCATAAAAATGCTTATTTTATTAAACCAAGTCAAAATCGTAGAGTAGCAAAAGCTAAAGCAATTCGTAGAATTAAAAGAATGGAAAGATTATCAAAATATGATGTCGAATTTTAATTTTAAAAATTTGATATCTTTATTAAACATCCGATTTAATCGGATGTTTTTTTTAATTTATAATTAATTAATTGAGGTTTATTATGTTAGTTGAATCAATTTCTGGGATTAGGGGAGTAATTGGAACTAGTTTGAATCCCAAAAAAATCGTTAGTTATGCAAGTGGATTTGGAAAATGGGCTAAACAAGGAACAATAATTATTGGTAGAGATTCTCGTCCTTCAGGTAAGGTTATTGCAGATATTTTTTCTAGTACTTTAGCATGGATGGGTTTTGATATTATTGATGTAGGAATTGTTCCAACACCGACTGTTCAGTTATTAACAGAAAAATTTGAAGCTTCAGGTGGTATTGTAATTACTGCAAGTCATAATCCATTTCCTTGGAATGGAATTAAATTTATTGATCCGAGTGGATTGTTTTTAGATGCAGATCAGGTGACAGATGTATTAAAATTTACAAAAGAAGATAATATAAGTTTTAAGAAAAGTGGCGAATTTGGTAGTATTTCAAATTATTCTGATGCAATTAATGAGCACATTGAAAATATTCTACAAATTCCATACTTAGATTTGGAAAAAATTCGTTCCAAACATTTTAAAGTTGTAATTGATGCTGTTAATGGCGGTGGAGCAATTGCATTACCAAGATTATTGGAAACTATGGGTTGTGAAGTGATAAAGGTAAATTGTAAACCAGATGGATATTTTCCACATATCCCAGAACCATTGCCAGAAAATTTAACTGATTTATTAGAAAAAGTAAAACAAAGTGGCGCAGATATTGGAATGGCTGTAGATCCTGATGCTGATAGATTGGCAATTGTAGATGAAAATGGAAAATATCTTTCAGAAGAATATACTTTAGTAATGTCATTAAAAACGGTATTAGAAAAAACTAAAACTGATAATCCGATAGTTGTAACAAATTTATCTACAACACTTGCAGTTGATAAAATTGCAGAATTATATGATGCAAAAGTTTTAAGAACAGCAATTGGTGAGATTAATGTATCAAAGAAAATGAGAGAAACAAGTGCGGTTATTGGTGGTGAAGGTAACGGCGGAATTATTTTACCTGATTCACATTTAGGTCGTGATTCTTTAGTTGGTACAGCACTAATATTGCAATTTCTTGCGAATGGTGATGAAAAATTGAGTGAAAAATACAAAAAATTACCACAATTTAGAATTAATAAGATGAAAGCTGAAATTGGTGATTATTCTAAAGATAAAATTATTGAAAATTTGAAAGAAAAGTATAAAAATGAAAACATCAACACAGTTGATGGAATAAAAATATCTTATGAAAACAGCTGGGTACATATTCGAAAATCAAATACTGAACCGATTTTAAGGGTATATAGTGAGGCATCTAGCCAAGAAGAAGCTGGCAAATTAGGAAAAAGATTTGTTTCTGAAATTGATGAAATAATTAAGTAGAGGTAAAAAAATGAGCAATATTTCAAAAAAAGAAGTCGCAAAATATATTGATCATACATTATTAAAACAAACGGCAACTGTAAATGAT
The DNA here is from genome assembly GCA_029931905.1 of Fidelibacterota bacterium. Lineage (GTDB taxonomy): Bacteria > Fidelibacterota > Fidelibacteria > Fidelibacterales > Fidelibacteraceae > TCS52. The sequence goes on along the minus strand of JAOZRH010000007.1, from coordinate 2,516 downwards.
ATTGAAAAATTATGTGTAGAAGCAGATAAATATAATTTTGCCTCTGTTTGTATAAATCCTTGTTATGTAAATCTTTGTGCTGATAAATTAAAAGATTCGTCAGTAAAGGTATGTACTGTAATCGGATTTCCACTTGGAGCGAATACTACAATAATTAAACAATCTGAAGCAATTCAAGCCGTAAAAGATGGTGCTGATGAATTAGATATGGTAATTAATATTGGATTGTTGAAATTTGGTGATTATGAAAATGTTTACCAAGATATTAAGTCCGTTGTAGAAGCTTCAAATGGGAAATGTGTAAAAGTAATAATTGAAACTTGTTTATTAACCGAGTCTGAAAAGATAAAAGCATGCGAATTATCGAAAAAAGCTGGTGCAACTTTTGTAAAAACATCAACAGGTTTTTCAAGTGGTGGTGCAAAAATTGATGATGTAAAATTGATGAAAAAAGTTATTGGTAAAAAAATGAAAGTGAAAGCATCAGGCGGGATTCATTCTTATGAAGATGCGATTGCGATGATTGAAGCAGGTGCAAGTAGATTAGGGGCTTCGGCAGGTATAAAAATTATTTCATAAATATTTTTCAAAATTAGAAAGAAATCAATTGATTTATTAATAAACAATAATTATATTTAACGGATATTTGCAGCTGTGGTGGAATTGGCAGACACGTATGATTTAGGATCATATGCCGTAAGGTGTGGGAGTTCAAGTCTCCCCAGCTGTACTAAATTAAATAAACAGAAAATTTGGGCAAAAGGAGAAAAAATGAAATTGTTTAAGACCTTTTTAATAATAATAGTAGCAACTACAATTGTATTTGGACAATTTGAATATGAGGAAAAATTATTTGTTCCGTGGGGAAAAAATATTGAAAATGTAAAATATAGAGTAGCTCCGGGTGGACAATATGGACCGACTTCATTTAATATTGTAGATGAAAATATTATTATTTTAGATGCTCAAAATCAAAAAGTAAAATTATTTAATAATAAAACATTTGAAAAAGCTGTTGATATTCCGTTTTATAATGCTGATGATATTTTATGGCAAAATGAAAATGATTATTACATTTTAAGTAAAAATACAGTTCACAAAATGAATAAAAGTACTGTAATAAATCACTACTCAACTACATCGCCAAAAATTTTAATTTCAGATATGAGAAAAAATGAAATTGGACAAATTTCTCTTTCTACGAATAAATTAACGACACTGAAAATAAATGCACTTCAAAAAGGAAATTCATTGCAGGAAGTTGATGGAATTCCAGATGGACAAAATGGACAAATTAAAACAATCAGAAAAAATTCACAGATTGCAGAAGTTCAACTTGCTGACAAATCATCGTATCAAATTTCTGTAAATAATCTCGGAATGATACAATATATTGGTGCAACTCCAGAAGGATTTAAATATTTTTTAATTGAACAAATCACTCAACAAGTGCCGTTGAAAGTTGCAAGATATATTTATTTGATGAATGATAATGGAGAATTGAAAGCAAAATTTAATTTACCAAATATTGCATTTACACATATTTTCAAAGAATTTGAAGTTGATAAAAATGGAAATTTATTTCAAATGATTTCTGCAAAAGAAGGAATTCATATTATCAAATGGAAATACAAAAATAAATTTTCCGATACTGCTCCAACAATTGAATATCCAGAAAATCTGAAACAATCATATCACTTTAACGAATTTGAATATCCTTTTGACATTTCACTTCCAAACCTAAAAAAAAAATCCAAAATAACAGGAAGTGTTACCCCTGCAGAAGCTCTAGCAACAGCAAATAGTTATATTGTTTGTGAATGGACGGGAAGTAGTACTAATAAAACAAATGGTGTAGAAACATTAAGTGGTGCCTCAGTAAAAACACCTTCCTATAATAATTATTCTGGAGGATGGGTTATTGGTTCAAATACAAGTGTTCCGTATCAATGGGGTGGTTATTCTTTGCTTTCAGAGTTTAATACTGGAATATCAAGTGGACAAAAAGCAGGTGATATGCAAACATCTGGTTTAGATGGAAATAAGGCAGTAAATGATAGTGATGTAGAAGGTGTTGACTGTTCTGGATATGTAAGCCGTTGT
>JAOZRH010000007.1:0-403 GCA_029931905.1 Fidelibacterota bacterium | reverse complement strand
GTGTAGAAACAATTAATAGTGCTTATGTAAAAACACCTTCAAGTAATAATGGTGAATGGTGGATAATTGGTTCAAATACGAGTGTGCCATACAAATGGGGTGGAAATACTCCTTTAAATACTTTTGAATCAGCAATTGTAAGTGGTGCGAAAGCAGGTGATATGGAAACTTCAAGAACTAAAGATGGTTATATTTGTTGGGGAAATACTTATGATGTTGGAGTTGATTGTTCTGGATATGTAAGTAATATTTGGACTTGTGCCAGAAAATCAACAAGCAGTATGCACGAAGTTTCATTTGCATTAGGTAGTTGGGATAATATGAAACCAGCTGATGCAGCAAATAAATCAGGTTCTCATATTCGTTTAAATGTAGAAAGAAATGCAAATGGAAGTTTTTTAAT
>JAOZRH010000245.1 GCA_029931905.1 Fidelibacterota bacterium | reverse complement strand
TTCTACACCACTATAATCATTATTTTGAGTATATCCCATTGTATCGGAAATTGCAGTAGGATATTCAATTGAGATATCAATGTTTCCATAAGGAAGCATAACATCAGCACCGATAAATAAATTATCAGAAATTTCAGTGGAAAATGCAAAGTGGAAATTTCTAATCTCACCTTCATTTCTTTGTTTAAAATTTCCATATCCATCAACACCTTGATATGAAAGGGCAAATTCTTGTTCCTTTTCCCAACTTGTTGCAAAAACTATACTACCTCGATAGACCTTGAGTGGATAAATAAAATTAAATGTTCCAAAACTACTTTGAGGCAAACTATTAGACCCACTATTAAATTCATTAGATGTATATGTAAAACCTAATGTTCTGAATCGTTGTAATCCGAGATTTGCAGGGTTGTTTGTGAATTCTGGCATTATCTGTCCAGCTGCAACCGTTGCATCACCCAATCCTATTCCTATTGATTGTGAACCTTTAAATCCGTAAAATGGTAATAGGGCATCTTCATAATTTTGTGAAAATAATATTGTAGCAAATAATATTGTAGCAAATAATATTTTTTTTATCATATTCTTTTCCTTGATTTTCTTCTTGATTTTGATGAACTGTTATTTGTGTTTTTATCTGAATTGTCTGATGATTTTGATGAAGTATTAGATTTTTTTACATTTCCGCTTGAGTTAGATGGATTAGATTTGCGTGAAACGGATTTTGTCCCAGAACTATTGTTTGTTTGTTCTTTTGAAGAACTGGATGAACCACTTGATCTCGAAACTGTTACATTTGAATTGGAAGTATTAGATTGTCTTTTAACAGATTTTGTACTGGAATTATTAGAAGAATTCTTTGAACGGGTTGAACTGGAGTTATTAGCTGGTTTAATACTTGGTGTATTACTGGAACTAGTAGGAGTGCTAATTATTCCACCTGACGATATTCTTGGAGCTGGTGGTGGATCACTTGCTCTTGTACCGCTTAATCTTCTACCATTAGTATTCGTTCTTCTACTTCTTTTTTCATTTGAATGTGTACTTGATGAACCGCTATTCCAACTACGCCAATTATTCCATCCATACCAATTATTATGATGATTGTAATAATAACGACCACGATAATAATATGGATCATATCCGTAATATGTTGGGTCATAAGAGTATATATCCCAAACATATGAATTTACGAATGGATAATATCTATATTGATGTGGCGACGAATAGTATCCATAATCATTATAATATGTGTTATTTTCAGTAACTTGAGGTTGTAAAAATATTACATTAGCTGAATCTGGAATACTGTTCATAACAGATACTGGTGGATAAAAAGTTGTGTAACATCCGGAGAATAATACAATACTAATCAATAAATAAAATGTTTTTTTCATCACTATCTCCCTTTTTTTTAAGTTTACAAATAATTAACTAAAATAACAAACAAATGTTTCAAAAAAATACTTTTATATTTATACTTATTAGACACGAATATAAAAGAAATGTTAGCAAAATAATATTTGTGAAATTTATTATAGTATTTCTATGATTTGTTGCACCATTTTCTCTTTTGGTAATTGATTTTCATATTCCAGCCATAAATGTGGAGAATATTTTCTAAACCAAGTAAGTTGTCTTTTCGCATAATGTCGTGAGTTTTTCTTTATTTCTATTATTGCTTTTTCTAAACTCCATTCATTATTTAAATATTTTATAATTTCCTTATAGCCAACTGTATTTATTGAATTTAAACTTTTATCGTATTTCATTTTTAGAATATTTTTTACCTCTTCCACTAATCCCATTTCAATCATTTTATCAACTCGTAAATTAATTTTTTCATATAAAATATTTCTTGGACATTTTAATCCAACTGTTAAATAATCGTATGGAAATTTATTTGTCTGTTCTTTGAAATGTTCAGTTGGATATTTTCCGGTTATTTCAAATATTTCAAAAAATCGTGCAATTCGTTTTGTGTCATTTTCACTGATTTTTTTTGCATATTCAGGATCCTTTTTTTTCAATTTTTCCCATAACTTATCCCAACCGATCCGTTCGCCATTTTCATATATTTTTTTACGAATATTTTCATCTGTTGCAGAGCTGTCAAAAATCATTCCCAAAATTGCTTGAATATAAAATCCTGATCCACCACAAATAATTGTTGTTTTATTTTTCTTTACATTTTCGTTAATTATTTTACGAGCAGAATTTCCGAATTTACCAGCACTAAAAAACTCATCAGGATTTAGAATATCAACAAAATAATGTTTGATTTCTGACAATTGTTTTTGTGATGCTTTTGCTGTTCCGATATTTAGATATTTATAAACTTGTCTGCTGTCAGCTGAAATTATTTCAGCATCAAGTTCTTTTGCTAACTCAATTGACAATTCAGTTTTTCCACTTCCTGTTGGACCGACTAAAAATATTACTTTTTTTTTCATATATAGATTTTTTATATTATTCAAACAATAAACTAAAATCAAAATTTTTAACAGAATGAGTA
>JAOZRH010000244.1 GCA_029931905.1 Fidelibacterota bacterium | reverse complement strand
CCCTTGTCTTTTTTAATATGGTAATTTTAACACCCAACACCTAACACCCAACACCTAACACCCAAATCTCAAATATTATTCAATTTAAAAAACCCATTTCTGTTGTACTAAGTATAACTTTATTTTAAAGGAAGGTCACTAATTGTGCTAAAATCATATCCCATTGCTTTTAGTTTTGGGATAATTATTTTCAATGTTTCAACAGTATTTGATCTATTGCCACCTTTTATACCACGGCCATCGTGCATTAAAATAATACTTCCGGCTTTAACATTTTTCAATATTTTACCACTTATTTTTTTTGCAGAAAGTCCCAAATAATCTTTTGAATTTATATTCCACAAAATGATATTTTTCTCAAATTGTTTTGTTATAAATGGAAGTAAAAATAGCATAAATCCAAATGGTGGGCGAAATATTTTAGTTTCAATTTTATATGATTCGAGCAATTCATCTGTTTTGCGAATTTCATTTTTAATAAATTCTGGTTTTTTGAAAAATAATTTTTCGTGTGAATATGAGTGATTTCCTATTTCGTGATTTTCGGAAATTATTTGTTTAACTAAATCTGGATATTTTTCAATATTCGCACCTAAAAGAAAAAATGTTGCAGTAATTTTATTTTCCTTTAGTGTATTTAAAATGTTTTCAGTATAAATTGGCTGAGGTCCGTCATCGAATGTCAGGGCGATTGTTTTTTTGGAATCATTTCCACGAAAAATAATTTTGGTGAAAAATGTAAACCAACCTTTTTGATAAATTAGATAGAGTATAACAATTGTTATAATAAATATTATTAATTTCATAGTGAATTATTTGTTTTTATGGATCATATATGTTAAATCGATTTCTGTCATTTCATTTTTTGGAATAGAAATTAATTTTTGTAAGAGATTTTCATATGCATTTTCGAAGTTACTATTAATTTCTAAATTAATTTTCCCTTTTGTTGCAATTATTTTTATTGTTTCAATGTCTTCAGTTTTATTTGGTAAAAGATTCAATTGAAATTTTAGTCCAAATTCCTTTTCATTTTCGTTTGGTAATTTGAATATTTGATTTGCTTCTAAAAAATTATTTTGGCGATATTTGTTTGGAAAAATAGTTGCGACTGTTTCATTTGACATTATATTTAATATTGTAATATAGCAGTTTTTTGAAGCAGTAATTTGTAATTCTAAATTTTCACCTTCCATAAAATATTCTTTATTTAAATTTGCAGAAATATTGAAATATGGATCTGTTTCTCCTGTTTGTTGTCCTACTTTTAATTTTACAGTAATTGCTTTGTAAAGTACATTTCCCATTGTTTCAATTGATTCGTTGATAATTTCTTTTTCAGTTATAATTCCATTTGATGCTTGATTTGTCAGTTGAGAAAAATTATCTACTTCTAATTTGTTTGAATTATATGCTTTCAAATATGTTGTTTGACTTTTTAATTCAATTCCAGAAAAATGTTCGATAGCTCTTTTATAAGCTTTTTGTAATGCTAATTCACGGGCTTTTTCTGGCGAAATATTTTCGATAGCTATTTTTACAGTTGTTTGACACCAATTATCTCCTAAATCAATTAAATTAAATTTTTCATTTTGCTTAATTGTTTTTATTTCTGGTGTTTTAACAGAAGTATTTTGCATTGAACAGGAGATGAAAATTACAAATATAAACAGTATAACACTTTTTTTCATTGTCTTATCCTTTGTTAGAATATTTTTTTTCATTTTTAATGTGCTAAAGTATTAATAATTTTTTTAAATATCAATATAAATTTTGATTGTTTTTTTTGGAGTGCATTAAGCGTCTTAATGCGAAAAAAGCGAAGCTTTTTAAATATGGAAATATTAAATTCCTGTTGGAATTTATCAAAACAACCCGCCTGTATAGTCGGATAAGCATGCCTGTTCGCCGACTGGGCGAAGTTGTTTTACTCCATAATTGCACAATTTTCAAATATCAAGTATCAAATATATAGACTTTCCCTTGACAATTAATCAATAATTTTATAACTTGACAACTAATAAAAATGATAGAATTATGAAAAATAAAATGGAGGAATTAAGATGAACCCAAACAAGACAAAGGGCATTTTAGTAATATTAATGATTTTATTACCATTAATGTTAATGGCAAACAATCTTGTACTCGAAAATATTTCAATAACAGATATAAACACATCAACAGATGTAGCCAATATCGAATTTGATATTAGTTGGGACAATAGTTTTTGTGCAAACGGAGGCGGTACAATGTTTAGTGCAGGTAACTGGGATGCAGCATGGGTATTTGCCAAATATAGTGTAGATGGTGGAGCTTGGAACCATTGCACACTTGCTACAACAGGACACACAGCACCAAACGGGAGCGAAATTTCTAATCCATCGGCAAGTAGTGACAACCGCCAAGCAGGTGTAATGATTTATCGCAATGCTCCCGGCTTTGGGAGTAACGATTGGGACAATGCAAAAATTGTTTGGGACTATGGCACAGATGGAGTAGCCGATGACGCATCCGTATCAATTCGTCTTTTTGG
>JAOZRH010000077.1 GCA_029931905.1 Fidelibacterota bacterium | reverse complement strand
TTACAAATTTTTTAGGAGAAATTTTATGAAACCTGTTCACACATTATTTGAAAGGCCTGAATTCTATAATCCAAATCAACATGGAGCATTTTCTGCGTCAACGTCAGCATTTTCAGAGAAGAAAAGAGCAATGAGTAATCAAAAAGATGATATTATGAAAAAGTTTAGAGAAAAAATGATGAAACGAAAGAAACAAAGTGCTGGAGTTTAGAAAATGTTACCAATTATGAGAATTTTTGAAATGGGTGTTAAATTCACAGATCCTAAAATTGGTATGTATAAAAGAAAATTAACATTTGGAGATTTAAAAAATCAAAGAGAACAACAATATAATCAAATAATGCAAAAAGCTAAAGAACGTTTAAAAGCCAGAAAACAATCATGATTTCTATTAATTCAATTTTTGAAATTTTTAGAAAATCTAAATCATTAAAATTTGTTGTCCAAGAACATCATGCGGATAGAGCTGGATTACATTATGATTTACGTTTAGAGAAGGATGGTGTTGCAAAATCATGGGCAACACGAAAATTACCAGAATTAGTAGAGATGAGGACTAAAAAAATTCAGATGTTTCCCACACCTGACCATGATCTTGAATGGATGGATTTTGAAGGAAAAATTACAGATGGTTATGGAAAAGGTGAAGTGAAAATTTGGGATAAAGGGACATATGATATTTTAAAATGGACAGACAAATCAATTGTTTTAGATTTTCATGGACAAAGATTAAGAGAAAAATATATTATTGTTCATACCCCACAAAATTATTGGCTAATGTTTAAGAAGCGGAAATGATTGAACGGCGAGAAAGAATATTTCTCGCCGTTCTTAATATTTTTCAATTAAATTTTAAAAGGAGAATTTTATATGGATTCAAAGTTTCTAGAAAATATTTGTGAAGCTTATAAAATTGATAGAAATTTATATGAACAAACAAGTACATTGTACCTTTTTAAAGAAATATATAAGTCATTATATGAAATAAAATTAAAAGATATTGAAACATATAATGAATTTCATAAATTGTCCAAATTAAAACAAAAAAATATAGTTTATGAATTTCTGGATTATGAATTTAAAAATAATGAAGAACCAATTAATGAAATTGGTTTAATTGGTTTAACATCTTTAGTACCAATTGTTGGGTATATTCTTTGGCAATTATTTGATATTCCAAAAACGAAATTAGCTGGTAGAGTAATGAAAGATGTTTCCAAATTTTTAGGATTATTCCAAAAATTTGGAAAATGGATTCAGAATAAAGGTCGTTATTGGAAATTTAAATACGCCATTTTAAATCAACAAAAAGAAGAAGATTTTAGAAGATGTCGAGTACACCCAAATGAGATTACAGGAGAATTTTATTCTTATTTAAAATCAACCCCAAATGAAAAAAACATTTCAGCAGATACTGTTGATAAAGCAAAATGTTTAAGAGAAGCTTTTGTCAATAATTTAATTAAACATATAGCATTTGTTTTAGAATCTTATTTTGTATGTTTAAAGAAAACTGGTAATTTTGAAAAGATTGAGAATCTTCCACCATCAAATATAATGGAGACAATAGCAAAACTAAATCTTTCTTCATCATGTGTTGAATATCATAAATTTGCTCAAGAACAATTGGAAGCATTTAATGATATTTTAGATACAATTTATGATAGTGATCATTTAAAACAACAAAAAATAAATCAGTTAGTTCAAAAAATATCTAAAGTTAAGAACAAAGTATCAAATATTAGAAATATGAAACAATATAGGTAAAACTAATTATGGCAACAACACCTACAATTTGTTTTAATGAATCTCCTGCACAAGCAGACGATTATTTTAATCATGATGAAATTTATGATCCTGTCGGACTTTTCGAACAAAATAAGGATTCACTAAATACAGGACAAACTTCCGAAATTAAGACAGTTTACATTTCTCATAATCATACGGATGAAATTACAGATGTTTCGTTTTATATTGTACCATACACTGGTTCGACTTCTGCTGAAGTTGTGAGTTCTAATTCTGGTAATTTTAATATACAATCAAATACTAACGATAAATTTATTATAAAATTAGATGATAGACAATTTAATTACGAAATAACATTAACTTCTGGTTCTGATGTTACAACTGATCAGATTTGTCAAGATATTAATGATACAATTAATGAATTAGTCGCTTTTAATGATAATAATTATATTAAATTGATATCACCTTCTCGAGGATTAAATTCAAAGATTTATATTATTGATACAAATAATACAGCGAATTCAACTTTAGGATTTGTTGGTAATGATACTGTGCCGGCTTCTACTGGTACAACAAACAATTGGGGAAAAAGAGGAAATGGTTCTCATGGTAAATCTGTTGGTGATCAAATAACATATCCAATCACAATAGATAATTCAAATAATCAATTTAGAATATCATTGAATTTTACATCACCAATCCAATGTACAATTAACCCAGTCACAATTCATGATGATGCTCAATTTAGACAAGCAATTGATGGTGCATTAATTAATTCAGGTTTCAGTTTAGCAACAGATGTTTATTCAGAAGTCGATAATGGGATTTTAACCATCATATCTCAATCGACACAAGATAATAGTTATGTTGAGATAACTTCTGGAGATAATGATGCTACAACTATAATTGGCATGTCTAATCCTACTGAGACAGGAACAGATTATGCTAATTCCAATAATGTTGAAGATAAAGATGAATTAGTTGTTTGGGGAGATTCTGGTTATGGTTTAGAATTAGGAGATCCTTCTGATAACTATATTCGGGTATCAACGAATGTTGGTGATAATTTAACTAATTCTATTCCTTTGAGTTGGGGAGACGGTACAACAACACATGATATTTCTAGATTTGATTATACTGGAGGTGATTCTAAAGGTGAAATTGAATTAAAAATACGTTTAAGTGTACCTCCCGATGAAAATGAAACAGGATACAGAGAGTGGTCTTTAGCAGTTCAATTTACATACATTTAAAATGATTAAAATAAATTTCAAAGACGGTTCAACACTAGATTTAGATTTATTTGATGATAAACAATTAGAAGATTATAAGAAAAAGCTTGAAAATCCTTTTTTTGTTAAAAGGATTTCAGGGATGTCGATTTATAGAGATAAAAGATTATATACAATTCAAAAACCGGATGTTTATGAAACTCTTTATTGGGAATGTGGTAAAATTGCTATTGCTAAGATGGAAGGATCAAATTATTGTAAAGCTAAAGATGTTGGAGAATGTATAAATTTAATTATAGATAAAAAAATTAAACACAGTTTGATTTATTATTTCTCAAATAAAATGATAAAATCGAAAATTAGTTTTTTGGAGAATATAAATGTCTCTTAATTTTCCGTTAATTGATATTAGAAAAAATCCAGATGGAACATGGAATCAGAGGCATGAAACTGCTGAAGCTATCGTAGTACCAAATAGCTCTCCATATGTTGTTAGATTAATTGAGATACCAGACGATGGTACAATTAATGATCGACCAAAAATATCTGGATTATTGGAAACTTTAAATTATCCACCTTCCGATAGTACTTTTTATGTAAATTATCGAACAGGTGATATTGTATTTAATTCAAATCAAGCTGGAAATTCATATGTTGTTGATTATTGGCAATGTGGTTCATTAGTAGAAGCTTCCGAAATTAATTATTTGTATGATCGAAGTTTACAAATTTCTGATTCACCGCCGTTAAATCCATTAAATGGAAAACAGTGGTTTGATATAAATTCAAATTTAACCTATGTTTATAATCAAAATTTAGATAAATGGATTTCATTAACAACAAATATTTTTTGTTTTGGAAATGAATCAAAAACTAGAAATCAATATTTAAATTATTATGTTGGAAGATCACCATCTATTCGAAGTGGATTAAGATTAAGTAAAAATGCGATCATCATATCGTTATCAGCTCAATTCGCATCACTCAATACTGGTACTTTCCATGTTAGAAAAAATAATTTACCAACAAACTTATTAACTATTGATGTTTTAAATGATTATGGTAATCATTTGAACAATGTCAATTTAGATTTAAATGAAGGCGATACTATTCAATGTTATTTTGAATCATTAAACGATGTAGTATCTCCAATTATTTTAATTGAGATTGCTTGGAGGTACTAGTAAAATAGGAGACATAAATATGAATGAGTCAATTAAGTCAGGTATTAAAACAACAGAATTTTGGGTATCACTCGCTACAGGTATTTTTGGAGTTCTTGTGACATTAGGTTTCTTTACACCGGAGCAAGCGAATAGTCTAATAGATTCGGTTCGTGAATTTTCTGGAGCAATAATAACTGCCATTTCTGTAGCTTCATATGCTATTAGTAGAGGGTTAGCTAAAAAAGATGTTCCAAATAAAAATCAATAATAAAATATTATTAATTTTTTTATTAATAACAACATTGTTTCCAATTGCTGTTTTATCACAAGAAACAGCAATTGAAAAATTTAGAATAGAAACTAGTAAATCTGGATATGATTTATATGAGGTAGCTACTTATATAGGTTATACAGGAAAAAAATTTACTATCGCTTGGGATGCCAATCCAGAGCCAGATATTTATGGTTATGAATTTAGAGCATATCATGTAGAACAAAAAAGATATATTGGAAAGACTATTGAGTTGGTTGGACCAAATTCAAATGAATATGAATTTACACCAACTATTTCTGGACATTATGTATTTGAAATTAGAGCTAAAGATCTGGCTGGACAATATAGTGATTGGGCATCAACAATGGATCCAGATGTTGGATCTGTGAATGATAAGAAAGAAGGTTGGTGGGTTTATGTTTACATTGCCCCACCTTCAGATGATATAACTTTTGAATAAAGGAGAGTATTAAAATGGCTAAAACAATTAAGTTTCCACCTTCATCTTCACCTGATGTTGTTGGGTATAAATTGTATCTTGAAGAGGCACCAAATGAAGTAACATATGATTCTGAATCTATCGATCTTGGTAATCCTGTAGATCCTTCAGGTTTAGTAGTGGTTGATTTGACAAAATTTTCTGAACTCACAACTAAAGATGGTGTTTATAATATTGGAATTACAGCAATTGATGATGCTGGTAATGAATCATCAATGTCAAAGGCAAGTGATGTCCCTTTAGACTTTGTGGCCCCAGACCCACCGGGAGCCTTAGTGATTTCTTAGATTGGGTCTGCTGTATGATTGAAACGTACTACTGTAAGTAGTAGGGCCGCGTTTTATAGGTTAGGATTTGTTAGGGGGAGAATTAATTCTCCCCCAATTTAATATTTTTAGAATTCTTAAAAGGAGATATTATTATGGCTTGGACAGTAATTATTAAAAATAATAGTGGTTCGACAGTTGAATTAGAAGATTTTGGTATTGAACTATTAAATGGTACTCAAATTGATTTGACTAATTATTTTGCATATGATGAAATTGGTGGTTCTCGAGAATTGAAGGATAAGGTTTTAGCAGGTGATCTTATTGTAAATGACGGTACTAATGATTTGACTGCTACAGATGGAGCAGAATATGTCACTCTTGAAAATATAAAGAATGTTTCAGATGAACATTATACAAAAACTGAATTACAAGGTGATGGAACTGCTCAGGTACATTGGAATAACATTATAAACGCACCGTCGTTTGGATCACCTACTTGGGACGATCCAGTTAAGTATAGAGTAGTAGATATAACATCAACTGCACCAGCTACACCGTCTGTTGGGGATGTTTATGTTAATACTGGTGATAATCATTATTATAAGTGGGATGGTTCGTCGTGGCAAGATGAAGGTCTTGCAGCTACAGATGATAGAGTTATTAACTTAGCTAATGCGACACAAAATATTTATAGTTTTGATGGGACGAATTGGAATGATGGAGGCCAATCAAACGATAATGTTGCAGTGATGTTGAATGATGACGGTGATGGTAAAAACGCACAATATGTTTACCAGACAGAAGATAACACATGGCGTAAAATATCCGATGTAGATTTTGCTTCACACTTTGATGGTGGACCTAATAAACATGATGCTTCAGAAATTGATGTAGAGGGAACTTACTCAAACCTTTCTAGTACACCTACTGATCTTGAAACTACTATTTCAGACATTAATACCCAATTAACTGAAGCTCTGGATAATAACACTCTTGATGGTGCATATGATGAAGGTGGTGCTGGAGCAGGTCGCCAAATAAATGCCGATGCTGGAGCAGTTGTGATTGATACAGGTGTAGCAACGACAGCTCCATTAGAATTAACTCCTAAATCAGCGTTACCAACGACAGGTCTTAATGATGGACAAATAGCTATTCGGGATGGAATACTTTGTATTTATGATGCAACCAGATCAAAATGGTTATCTGTACAAAGACAATTTTTAATATTTGGTCGTAGGAGACAGGTTAGAAATCAATATTTGAATTTCTGCGTTGGTAATCTCCCTTCTAAAAATTCAGGTTTCAGATTAGTAAGAGATGCCTGTATAGTTTCGATATCAGGTCATCTTGATAGTAATGGTACATGTGATTTTCATATCCGTAGAAATGATTCAGCTACAAATGTTTCTACACTCTCAATTTCTTCTGCATTAGGAGCTTCAGATATAAGTACAAATGTTAATCTAAATGCTGATGATTATTTACAATCTTATCTTTCTGCTTCATCTGATGTAGAAGATCCTGTTTGTATTATTGAGATAGCTTGGAGATTATAATATGGCAATTGTTGTTATTGCTAAGAATAACACAGCGTCAGATATAGAAATTGAAGATTTAGGAATTACCATACCTGCTTCAAATCAGTTAAATTTAACTGATTTGTTTGATTATATTGAAATAGTCGAATCTGATGAGTTAAAAACGTATGTAAACAATGCAGAAATTACAATTAATGATGGTGATCAAGACTTAAATGTTCAAGATGGATTAATGCATATTCAGATTCAATCTGTTTATGAAGATAGTTTAGAAGATGGTGGACAACCAGATCAGGTATATCATGATGCACCTGCAATTCATGTATCATTATCAATTAATAGAGCGTTAACAAATAATTATGCTGACTTGTATTTTGAAAATAAAGAGTTAGAAAATAATTCTGATATAATTGAACAAGATCCAAATAATAGTGATAGAATTTTAATTAAAGAATCTGGTTTATATTTGGTTCATTTTAGAGCTGAAGTGCAAACAACAGATGAGACAGATTATAGTTATTTTAGATTAAGAAGAAACGATACTGATGTTTTACATATCAACGAGTTCTTATCAAGAACGTATCAAAATGAAATTCAAAATATAGTTTTTTTACTCCCTGTAAGCTTGAATTTGAATGATTTCATTACAGTTCAAGGAAGAAAGGGTCCAAATACAGATGATAATTTATTATCTGGAGATTTTTCTGTTATAAAAATGTCAGGTATTCAAGGTGAAGCTGGACCTCCAGGAGGAACAACTGTTGATATTCAAAAAGATGACACAACTATAGTTACAAATTGTGACATACTTAATTTTGAAGGCTCAGTTGCCGTTAGTGATAATGGAAATAATAAATCAACAATTACAATAATTGATGAAAAATATGTTCCTAAAATAATTCAACTTGTTGATTCTTCTGGTAATCTTAATGTTAATGTCAATACGGCAGTTAGAATACCTTTCGATACCGAATATTTTAAAGATGTTGATGTGTTTGATCATAGTGTTGTTTCGAATACATCAAGAGTTTATGTGCAAAAAAATGGATTATATTTTTGTACATTTACTTTAAACGTAAAAAATAATTCTTATAATAGAAAGACAATAAAAGCATTTTTGAGAAAAAATGCTTTTAATAATTTAGACATATCAACAGCTTATAGTTACACAAGAAACACAACTGATGATAAATTGTCGGTTGAAAAAAGTTTTTATATCACACTCAATACAAATGATTTTATTGAATTGTTTGTAAATCGTGAAGGTTCAAGTGGAACAGCTATAACAATAGCAGGCGAATCAATTTTATCTTTAGAGTTAAAAAGAGAATTGTAAAATATGGCACTTATAAAAAACATAACATTAGATAATGGTATTAATCTACCACAAGCATATATTAAAATAATTTCATGTAATTATATTAACGGATATCACGTTGTTATTAATGTTGCAATTTTTAAAGATAAGGATGCAAGAGTAAATCAAAAACAAGAAGTTGTTAAATTTGTACATAATTGCACAACAATTGAAGATTACAATGAATATTTTTCGTTAGATGTTTTAAATCAAGAAAATGTTAATATAATTGGTCAATCATATCTTTGGTTGAAAGAAAAGATTGGTTTTTATTCCGAATCAACAGATGATTTTGATTTAAAGGAGTAGGAAAATTTGAAAGTTAAACTTATAAATACAACTTCAGAAATTTTAGAAATTTCTGATATTGGATTATCTCTACTACCAAATTCATCTACAGATATAGAGACAAATTTAGTTAATTTAACAAAATCTAGGATATTATTTAAACATATTTCGGATTCGACTATTATTGTTAACAATTATGAAAGAAATTTATTACCATCGGAAGGAATTTTATTTATTGTTCAAGGATCAATAGAACCAAAAGATTCGGATGGAAAATTATTTGTACATCAGACTAGTCGTATTCCAGGTTGTATGACCTATTGGACAGGGAGAGGAGATAAATCTGATGATCCTTTCGATGTTGGGAATGGACAAATAATTGGTTTAGAACATAACATTGGAGATCCTGCTGAACAGATTATCTATGTTGATTTTAATTGTGTTGGTAATAAAACTTATTTACATGAAGGATATATATTTTGGAAAGATGCAGAATTTGGTGATTTTATTTCATTGTCTGCAGTCACGAATACAGTATCTTATGTTGCTGCAGAAAATACAAATTTTAATCTTTATGGTGGCTTCTTAGTAATTCCCGCAGCAGGAGATGGGACTATTCAAATAACATCAGATATAACTGATCCTGCTGCGATCGGCGGCTCTTTAGTACAGGTTTATACGGATGAAACTGGTTATCGTCCACCAGCGTATTGGAACGCAGATTATAACTCATCTACTGGAAAATTTGAGAATATTTCTGCCGCACCGTTAGCTAACGGTGAATTTAATATGTATACTATCGAAATTCCAGGGAATAGATTTGTAAATCATATTCCAATATTGGGAAGTGGATTTGAGATGTTACAATCATCAGATTCTACTTTTTTTCCTCATGGGTTAAGAATAAAATGTACAATCAACACAACAAATGATGATCATAAATGGTCGTTTGGTGGAATTTTGACAATGCATAGAGAAAAGACGATCTAATTATGAAACTTTTAAATAAATTAATTAAATTAACAAGTGACATATATATTGCCCCAAAACCATTGTTTGTATTATATAAACCAGAATGTCATAAAGTAAAAGGTTTTGAAGTTAGAAAAATTGTTAATAATTTGAAATATGGTGATATACTTTTAAGAAGATTTGATGGATATTTGAATACAATTCTAACTCCTGGATTCTGGGGTCATTCTGCAGTATATATTAACGATAATGAAATTTTACATTCAGTTGCAGCAGGTACAGTTT
>JAOZRH010000243.1 GCA_029931905.1 Fidelibacterota bacterium | reverse complement strand
TTTTAGGATTCAATTTATTTTACAAAAGTAATTTATTAATAAAAAGTGAAAATAAGAAATAAAAAAGAACCTCTAATGTTTGTAGAAATTCTTTTAAAATACTTCTAAAAAATTACAAATTATACCTTTTGGTTTGAATTATAAGCAGATTATGGAAATTATTAGAAATTATTGGAATATACTTGCGTTTAATAAAATATAACTGTAAGTTATACTTGATTTTTTGAATTAGGAGAATAAAATGGAAAAAAACGAAATAATGACATTGGAAGAGGTTGCTAACTTTTTGAGAATGTCTGAACGAACAGTAACAGAATGGGTAAATAATGGAAAATTGCCTGGAGGGAAGTTTGGAACAAGTTGGAGATTCAAGAGAACAGAAATTGAAAATTGGGTTAATTTACAGTTGTCGCCAACTCCCAAAAGTATATCTAAAGAAAGAGAATCTCTAATTTCATTACTTCCTAAAGAGCGAATATTATTTCTTAAAACTCAGAATAAAGAAGAAATTCTAAATAAGTTAATTGATGTTTCATATAACATTCCAGGAATTAAAAATCGTGAACAATTGGCAGAAGCAGTATTCAATCGTGAAAAACTTATGAGTACAGGAATTGGACTTGGAATTGGTATACCACATGTACGACTTAATGGCATGAAAAATTTATATATGAGTATGGCTATAAATAAGAATGGTATTTTGAACTATGATTCACTTGATAACATACCTGTAAAAATAGTCATATTAATTATAGCAAGTAATACACAGCATTCACGATATATAAAGGTATTATCTCAAATTGCACAAATTATGAAAAATACAGAAATTCATAAAAATTTAATGAATGCTAAAAATTCTGAAGAAATTTTTAAAATTTTAAAAGAGGGCAGTAATAAATGAACATTAGTTATGGAATATTATTGATTTTTGGTATTAGTATTTTTGGCGGACTCGTCAGTGCTTTTGCCGCAAAAAAATTGAAAATACCTCAAGTTATCGGATATATAATTACAGGAATAATTATTGGTGAAAGTGGTTTTAAAATTGTTTCAACTCAAGAAATTAGTAACCTTGCACCTTTTAATTTTTTTGCACTTGGAATAATTGGATTTCTTGTTGGTGCGGAAATAAAATTCACTACAATAAAAAAATATGGGAGACAATTCTCAGCAATATTGTTGGGTGAGGGTCTATTTGCTTTTGCCTTGGTTGGTTTTTTTACAGGATTAATACTTTATGTAGTTTCTGGTAGTTTTAGTATTGCAATAGCTGGGGGAATGGTATTTGGCGCAATTGCTTCTGCTACTGATCCCGCTTCAACACTGAATGTTTTACAAGAATACCGTGCTGCAGGAATTTTGACTACAACAATTATTGTAATTGTTGCTCTTGATGATGCTTTAGCAATGACATTATATGGGTTGGGGTCAGGTATTGCACAAATAGCTTCAGGATCAGATATTTCCACTTACACAATCTTGTTTCATGTAATTATTGAACTTTTCGGTTCCGTTGCAATAGGAGTATTTTTTGGATACATTATCAATTATATTTTACACAAATCAAAGCTTCATGGAAGTTCGGCTGCTACTTCTTTTGGATTACTTCTCCTCTGCATTGGCATTATTAATCAATTTGATATGGATGTAATTCTATCAACTATGGCAATTGGAATTACGGTTGTTAACAAAGCACCTAAGCGTAGTAAGGAAATTATTCAATATATTAAAAGCATGTCAACGCCAATTTATATATTATTTTTTGTACTGGTTGGAGCAAGATTACAATTGAATTCCCTTCCAGGTTGGCTGTGGTTAATAATTGGAACATATGTAATATTTCGTAATATCGGAAAATATCTTGGTTCATGGTTAGGAGCAACAATTGCTGGTTCAAATAAAACTGTTCGCAAATTTACTGGATTCGGTCTTTTTTCGCAGGGTGGAGTTGCTATTGGATTATCAATTATGGCAAGTCAACATCTAAACAATATTACCGTTGTCGAAGGATATTATTTGGGCGATGTTATTATTTTTGGAGTTACTGCAACAACATTTATTTTGCAAATTATTGGACCACCAACTGTAAAAATGGCAGCAATTTTTGCTAAAGAAACTGGAAAAAATATTTCTACAGAAGATATTTTGAATGAAAAAAAAGTAAATGATAATTTAATTACCAATGTACCAATTGTAAATGAATCTACCACACTACGAGCTATTTTTGATATTTTTGCAAAAGGTGATTTAAGTATGATTCCTGTTCTTGGAAACAATAGAAAATTAATTGGTGGAATCACAATAAAACAATTGCGAGAATCACTTACAGATCAAACCGCATGGGATTGGCTTTTGGCCTCTGATTTTATGGAACCAATTATAGATTATATTAAAAAAAATGATACACTTTCTAAGGCTACAGATATGATGGAACAATTGCAGACAGATTTTATTCCAGTTCTTGATGATACTGGTGCTTTTGCAGGAATTATTACAAAACAGAAAATCAAAGAAAGAATTAATCATGAAAAATTAAGTTTGATGAATCAA
>JAOZRH010000076.1 GCA_029931905.1 Fidelibacterota bacterium | reverse complement strand
CATATTTGCAAATTGTCTTCACAAGGCTTTAAAACTATCATTAATGGAATAAAAAAGAAAAGATTTGTTATGAAAGAAGTAATCTTAATATTCAAAATATTTTTGTGTACTTGTATAAATTTATCTATTCTCACAATCCCTCCTATTATGAAATTTAATTATTAAAATCTTAATACACAACAATAATATTTTGTAAATATCAATTAATATTTGTATTATTACCTATTGAAACAAATAATATGTATTAGGAGAATTCTAATGGTTAATTCAGTAAAAAATAATTTAAAAACTCTCGCTTTAATATTACTATTTACAACAATAATTGTATTAATTTCTCACAATTATTCATTAATAAAAAATATTCCGAAAACTACAAATAAACAAATTATTAATGAGAATATTACTGTAAATAGACAAAATGCTATCACAGGCCTTATTAAAAAATGTAGTCCAGCTATTGTTGGCATTCATGTAACACGAATACAAAAATATGCACAAAAAAGTTATTCAGGGGATCCTTTTTTTGATAATTTTTTTCCACCAACAATATATAATAAAAAAGTAAACAGCATGGGAAGTGGTGTAATTATTTCAGAAAATGGATTGATTTTAACAAATGCACATGTTGTTGGTAAAGAAGCAGTAGAAATAGTTGTAACTTTAACAACTGGAGAAAATTTTGATGCAGAAATTATTGGAATTGATAATTTATCTGATATTGCATTGTTAAAAATCAAAAAGAAAAATTGTCCATTCCTAAAAATTGGAAATAGTGATGAAATAATAATTGGTGAATGGGTTGTGGCTTTGGGAAATCCATTTGGCTTATTTGACATAAATTTTAAACCTGTAGCAACTATTGGAATAGTGAGCAGTATTCATTTAAATTTTGGTGAACAAAAAAGCGGTAGAGTTTATCAAGATATGATACAAACAGATGCAAGTATAAATTCAGGAAATAGTGGAGGTGCATTAGTAAATATTTTTGGAGAATTGATTGGAATTAACACATTCATTTTTAGTGGAAATTCATCATCTGGTTCTATAGGAATTGGATTTTCAATTCCGATAAACCGTATAATGGAAATTACCGATGAATTAGAAAAAAATGGTCAAATTGATCGTGGTTTTGATACTGGACTTATTATTCAAGTACTTAATCCCTATATTATCAATTATTTAAAAATTCCTGTAAAATACGGAGTAATAATTACAAATATAAAGGAAAAGAGTTCAGCATCAAAAACTGATTTACAAATCGGTGATGTAATATTAGAAATAAATGATAAAAAAATTAAAAATGATAGTGATATTTACAAAGTAATTAATGAAAATTTCCTAAGGGCAGGAGATAATATCATTCTAACAATATGGCGAGATGGCAAAACTTATAAAATCAATCTCACATTAGAAAAATTCAAATAAATAATGAAATATTACAAATCAATATTAATATTTATGATGTTTTTATCAATTTTATATTCACAAGAAAATAAAGATTGGGCAAATTTGAATTATTATAAAAATGAAAATCTAAAAGTTGTAAAAAAATCAACCGAAATAGTATTTATGGGAAATTCAATAACGGAAGAATGGAAAAAATACTCTCCTTTATTTTTTAATTCCAATTCATATATTAATAGAGGAATTAGCGGACAAACAACTGGACAAATTTTGATGAGATTCAAAGCTGATGTTGTAAAACTAAATCCCAAAATTGTAGTTTTACTCTGCGGAACAAATGACATAGCAGAAAATCAAGGACCGATAACTTTAGAAAATATTGAAAATAATATCGCTTCTATGATTGATATTGCAAAATCTAATAATATCAAAATAATCTTATGTTCTGTGCTTCCAGTTAATGAATATCCTTGGAAAAAAAGTATTAAACCAGTAGAAAAAATTAATAAACTTAATATTTGGCTAAAAGAATATTCCCAAAATAATAACATTTTATATTTAGATTATTTTTCCTCTTTTGTTGATGAAGATAAAGGAATGAAAACAAAATATTCTAAAGATGGAGTTCATCCAAATAAAGCTGGTTATGATTTAATGGAAACACTTGTAAATAAAGCAATATTAAGTGTAAAAATAGGAGAATAATTAAATGGATATTTATGAATTAATAAAAAAAAGAAAAAGTGTTAGAAATTATCAATCAAAACCAGTTGAAAAAGAGAAATTAGAACGAATTTTAAATTCAGCACTATTAGCTCCTTCAGCAAAAAATAAACAAGAATGGCGATTTATTATTGTTAGTGATAAAGAAAAAAGAGTAAAACTTTCTATTGCGGCAAAAAATCAAACATTTCTTTCAGAAGCTCCAATTGTTATTGCTTGTTGCGCTGAAACAGATAACTATAAAATGACTTGTGGACAAAAAAGTTATCCAATTGATTTATCGATTATTATTGACCATATCACACTTCTTGCTGTGGCAGAAGGATTGGGAACTTGTTGGATTGGTGCATTTCACGAAGATCAAGCAAAAAAAATATTGAATATTCCTGATAATATTCGTGTTGTCGAATTACTTACATTAGGTTATCCGACTGATAACAGCATGAAAAAGAAAAATCGTTTAAGCTTTGATGAAGTTGTCAAATATGAAAGTTGGTAAAATGTTGGAAGTTAGACACTTGATACTGGAAATTTGAAATTTGAAATTATCATTTATTGTATTATCTTGACTTGACTTTGTTGGAACGAAGTGACAGCGGAGTTTCGTAATTAATTAAAAAGAACTTGTTTTTGTCATATCATCATATTATAATATGACAGTATTAGAAAGGAGATAAATGTAATGAATGAATTCGTAATATCAAAAACAGCAAAATTGTTTAATGTTTTATCGAGTGAGATAAGAGTAAAAATAATTTATTCTTTAATGGAGAATGAAAGTTTGACTGTTACAGAATTGTCAGAAAAATTAGATATTCCACAAAACACATTATCTTCTCACTTAAAAATATTATTTGACGGCTCCTATATTCAAAAAGAACAAAAATGGCGAAATGTCAATTATTCAATTAAAGAAAAAAAATTAAAAGATATTATTAAAATTGCAATATCTATTCTTGATAACAAATGGGAAGGTAACTGGGAAAGAATAAATGATGCAAAAAATGTTATTGAAAAAATGATCAATAAAACATAAAGGAATAAAAAATGAGCAAAACAAAGTTAAAGGTTGGTGAAATTTCAAAACCACGATTTGAGTTTCGAACATTTGGACAAGGTTTTGAAAATGAAGAATATCGTATGTCACAATTTTCTGTACCTGTACCAGAAAAGGTTTGGGAAAGAAAATCTGAAGAAGTTTATATCGTATCAAAGACGAATGATATAAATAATACAAAAATCCGTGATGGAAAAATGGATATTAAAACATTTGTGAAAGAAGTTGATGGTCTCGAACAATGGAATCCACTTTTGAAAGCAGAATTTCCATTAAAGGCAAAATTTATAAAAGAGAAATTATTTCCAGCATTTCAGACAGAATGTCCTGAATTAAGAAAAAATGAATATTCTTATGATGAATTTATGAAAATAATTAATAATCATAAAGATTTACAGGCAGTAAGCGTAAAAAAACATCGTTTTGGTTATATGGTAAATGATACAATTTGTGAATATGCTGAAGTGTTAATTAATGGTGCATTGGTTTGTTCAATTAATTCAGAATCAACTGAAATAGAAGATATTAAAAAAACAATGGAAGATGTTGGCCTTACAAAATATGAAAACATCAATTACTTACAGGCGATTAAAAGAGTAATTGGAATGAGTGATAAAAAGTTATAAATATTCTGGAGAAAAATAATGGCAAAAGAAATAGAAAGAAAATTTTTAGTAAAAGGTAAATTTAAAGAATTTGTATCTAAATCGCAGAGAATTACACAAGGTTATTTGTCTTCAGTACCTGAAAGAACGGTTCGTGTTAGAATTAAGGGCGAAAAAGGATTTTTAACCATCAAAGGAATTGGAAATAAATCAGGTGCTTCTCGTTATGAATTTGAAAAAGAAATTTCAATAAAAGAGACAAAAGAATTGTTAGATATTTGTGAAAAAGGAATTATTGATAAAACAAGATTTCTTGTTAAATGTGGAAATCATACTTATGAAGTTGATGAATTTTATGGTGATAATGAAGGTTTAACTGTTGCAGAAGTTGAATTAGAATCTGAAGATGAAAAATTTGAAAAACCAGAATGGCTTGGTGAAGAAGTTACAGGAGATACAAAATATTACAATTCAATGTTAATGAAAAATCCGTATAAAAATTGGAACTAAAATAAATTGTTAGATGCAATATGTAATGAGGAATATAAAGGAATATTATAAATGATGAAAAAAATATTTTTAATAATAATTATTATTTTAACTACATTTTCGTTTGTATTTTCTGCTAATTTTCCTAATAAACCAATTACAATATTAGTTCACACAAAACCTGGTGGTGCAGTTGATTTAATGGCTAGAACACTTGCTAGAGTTGCTGATAATTATTGCGAACAACCGTTAGTTGTAGTAAATAAACCTGGTGGTGGTGGAATTATTGCAGCATCAAGATTATTAAATTCAAAACCAGATGGTTATACAATTTTAGCATTTCCAGCAACTTTTATTCCAACTTTGCAAACAACTGATATTGGTATCAAATTAGACGATTTTAAATATCTCGCTTGTTTAACAATTTCACCTGAAGCTATTATAACAAATCCAAATAGTGATATAAATAGTATTGAAAAAATTATTTCATATGCAAAAGAAAATCCAGGAAAACAAAAATGGTGTGGACCGGGAACAGGAAGTTTGGATCATTTAATGGGAATAAAATTTTGGGAAAAAGCCGGAATAAAAGTTAAATGGATTCCGTACGGTGGCGGAAGTCAAGCAATGGGTGCCGTTATGGGAAAACATGCAGATGTTTACATAGGAAATCCCGAAGATATTCTTGGCAGACAAGATAATTTAAATATTTCAGCAATTTCAACCGAAAATCGTTTAGAATCATTTCCTAAAGTTCCAACTTTAATAGAAAAAGGAATTGATTTGCCAAACGAAGTTATGTGGCGAGGATTTGTCTTAAATAAAAAAACAAATGATGAAGCAACAAAATATCTTGAAGATTTATTATATAAATGTAGTCAAGATTCTATATGGAAAAATTATATAACAAAAACAATGGTTACGCCAGTTTTCTTAAGAGATAATGAATTTAAAAAAATTGTATATAAAGATGTAGAATCTTCAAGAAAATATTTAGAAATAGCAGGATTTACACTTGATAAAAATGCAAGTAAAACACCTTATTTATTTACATTTATTTTCTCTATTTTGTTAATATCATTTTCTATTGTTTATTTTATTTTTAAGAAAAAATCTATAAAACTTAATGGCACAATTTCAATTTTAACTATTTCAAGTGTTTTAGCAATTTCATTTTTCTATATTTCATCTTTCTTCCCTGCCCCACGAGCGGGATTGTTTGTTGGTTCAGCTACTATCCCGAAAGTTTGGTCTATTTTTTTATTATTAGTTTCGCTTATTGGATTAATTTTATATTATAAAAATTCTGCAAAAGAAATTACAAAAAAAGGTGAAAATATTAAGAATGTTATTAGTTTGACTTTTTTAATTTTAATTTATATTACTTTAATACCAATAATTGGATTTTTTATTTCGACAGGATTATTTTTAATTAGTTCAATGCTAATAATGAAATATAAAAACTATTTGAATTTATTATTAACAACTGCTATTGTATTGTTATTTATGTATATAGTATTCATAAAAATACTAATGGTTCCACTTCCAACAATGAGTATATTTTAATAAGGAGATTTTAATTTTATGGAATTATTTTCAAATTTAATAGATGGCTTTAGTGCATTAGGTGGAACTGCAACTATTGCATGGTGGCAACCGATTCTTGTGATTTTAATTGGAATTATTGTTGGAATTTTTGTTGGTGTTATGCCCGGACTTTCCGCTTCTACTGGACTCGCACTAATTGTTCCATTTACATTTGGAATGGATCCATTAATTGCAATAATTTTACTCGCTGCGGTTTACACTTCGGCATCTTATGGAGGAACAATTTCTGCAATTGCTATAAATACTCCTGGAACACCTGCGGCGGTAGCTGTCGCATTTGATGGTTATGCCCTGACAAAAAAAGGAGAACCGGGAAAAGCACTTGGATCAAGTTTATTTGCCAATGTAATCGGTGGTTTAACTGGTTCGTTAGTTTTAATTTTCTTTTCTGTCCCACTTGCTAAAATTGCACTAAAATTTGGACCTGCTGCATTTTTTTCACTCGCTATTTTCGGTTTAACAATCGTTTCTTCAATGGAATCAAAAAATCGTATAAAAGCATTTGTTTCTACAGCAATTGGATTGCTTTTAATGACAGTTGGTTTAGATATAATAAATGGTACACCAAGATTTACATTTGACAGAGCAGAACTTTTTGATGGATTCACCTTTATTCCTGCTTTGATTGGTTTATTTGCAATCGGGGAAATATTATTAAATATTGAAAATATGCAAATGGCAAAGACATTTAAACAAAAGTTTTCTAGTAAAATGCCAAAATTCAAAGAAATTTGGTCATTAAAAGGATTAATTGGTAAATCATCTGTAATTGGTGCTATTGTGGGAGCAATTCCCGGTGCTGGTGCAACAATTGCTGCATTTATTGCTTATGGTGAAGCAAAAAGAACAAGCAAGAAAAAAGATGATTTTGGGAAAGGTTCATTAGAAGGAATTACCGCTCCTTCTTCAGCAGCAGGTGCCTCTGCTGGTGGTGCTTTGATTCCACTATTGACTTTGGGAATTCCTGGAAGTGCTGCAACGGCGGTTATGATTGGAGCTTTGGCATTACATAATATTACTCCAGGACCAGAACTTTTTAAGCCAGAAAATTCAACTTTGGTTTATGCACTTTTTGCAAGTTTATTTGTAGGAAATGCTTTGATGTTATTTATTGGATATTCCGGAACAAGATTATGGGTGAAAATAATTTCAGCACCAAAAGCTGTTTTATTTTCTATAATTATGTCAATCGCTCTCGTTGGAAGTTATGCTGTTAAAAATTCTATGTTTGATGTATTTGTCTGTTTGGGATTTGGTGTTTTTGGTTGGTTATTACGAAGAAACGGCTTCCCTACTGCCCCAATGGTTTTGGCAATGATTCTTGGAAAAATGGCAGAGACAAATTTTCGTCAGGCACTACTTGCAGAGGGAACTTGGACTGTATTTTTTACTGATCCAATAAGTTTAATTTTATTAATTATGGCAGTGCTTTCAATAGCATATCCTTTAATAAGTGAAAAAATAAAACAAAAAAATAAAACAAAAAAATAATAAGAATTAAAAAAAGGAAGGATAAAATGATTTTTAAAAAAACAAAATCTTTAGAAAGACAATTCAATAAATTTCTAAATATTACTAACGAAGCCGGATTATTATTATTGGAAGGTGTAAAAAGTTATTTAGATAAGGATGATAAGAATTTTGAATATAATTTAGAAAAGTTAACAAAACTTGAAGTTAAAGCAGATTCTATAAGAAGGGAAATTGAAACTGAATTATACGAAAAAACACTGATTCCGGAATCTCGTGGAGATATTTTTGACTTATTAGAAAATTTAGATGAAATTATTAATCAAGCAAAAGAAACACTAATAGAATTTTCTATTGAAATTCCTACAATTCCAAATAAATATAATACTGATTATTCAAAATTAGTTGAATATAGTATTAATGCTATTAATCAAGTTGTAAAAGCATCTCGTAGATTTATTCAAGATCCATCAAATGTAGAACATAATATTCATAAAGTTTATTATTGGGAAAAGGAAGCTGACAGGCAATCTGAACAATTGAAACGAAAAGTTTTCCGTGATGAATCAATTGAAAAATTAAGTATGAAATTTCATCTTCGATATTTCGCTCTTCATATTGATATGGTTGCAGACAAGGCTGAAGATGTTGCTGATAAATTGAGTATTTATGCCATTAAAAGATCAATATAATTGGTAGAAGGAGTATAAAATGATCTTATTTTTTCTATCAAGTGGTTTATTTCT
Source organism: Fidelibacterota bacterium (assembly GCA_029931905.1). Lineage (GTDB taxonomy): Bacteria > Fidelibacterota > Fidelibacteria > Fidelibacterales > Fidelibacteraceae > TCS52. The sequence continues at coordinate 1,546 of JAOZRH010000076.1, read as the reverse complement.
CGGTTGGTCTCTTGGAGCAAATGATGCTGCTAATATTTTTGGTACAGCCGTAGGAACTAAAATGGTGAAATTCAAAACGGCTGCACTTGTTGCTTCTGTTTTTATAATTCTCGGTGCCGTAATTTCTGGTGCTGGTGCAAGTCATACACTTGGAAAGCTTGGTTCAGTTAATGCTCTTGGTGGTGCTTTTATGGTAGCTTTTTCCGCTGGTTTTACAGTTTTTTGGATGACGAAATTGCAAATACCCGTTTCAACTTCACAAGCTGTTGTTGGAGCTATTGTCGGTTGGAACTTTTTTTCACATACACAAACTGACTATAATTCATTAATAAAAATTGTATCAACTTGGGTTTTTAGTCCAATTCTTGCCGCAATATTTTCATCAGTTTTATACTTGCTTCTAAAATTTATATTAAGACATTGGAAATTAAGTATTTTCAGATTAGATGTTTATACCAGAATTGGCTTAATTGTTGTAGGTGCATTCGGAGCATATTCTCTCGGAGCAAATAATATAGCAAATGTTATGGGTGTTTTTGTACCCGTATCCCCTTTTCCTGATATTTCAATTGGTAATTGGTTTCATATTTCAAGTGTGCAACAATTATTTTTTCTTGGTGCAATTGCAATTTCAATAGGAGTTTTTACATATTCTTATAAAGTTATGAATACTGTTGGATCAGGAGTTGTAAAACTTAATCCACAATCAGCACTTGTTGTTGTTCTCGCAGAGTCATTGGTTTTATTTTTATTTGCTTCTTCATCTTTACGCAATTTTTTATTAAGTCACAATTTACCAGCATTTCCACTCGTTCCTGTTTCAAGTTCTCAATTGGTTATTGGAGCAGTTATTGGAATTGGCTTAATTCAAGGTGGTCGAAATATCAAATTCAATACTCTTGGTAAAATTGCTTCAGGATGGGTTACAACCCCAATAATCGCTGCAGTTATTACTTTTGTTGCATTATTCTTTTTAAAAAATACATTTGATATTGAAGTATATAAAGAGAAAAATATCTCGCAAAGTCATCAAAAAATAAATGTAGAATATGTTATGGAAGAATTTTCTCAAAATTATAAATATATTAGTAATGATACAGAATATTTTTGCTATTTAGATGAAAATAAGGATAGAAATAAAATGAATTTATTTAAAGGATTGAAATAAAAATGGCGAAAGCTTAGGAGGAAAAAATGAAAGGAACTAAATTAATTGTTCTTTTGTTTGTACTTTTGTTGAGTTTCACTTTTGCAAATGCAGAAAATTCAACAAGTAACGGAAAAACCGAATGGGATAATGGTATAATTAAATGGAAATCAGACGATGGAAATTTTACAACCAGATTTGATATTAGAATGTTTATCAATGCTGGTTATTTTTTTGAAGGTGATAACGAATTAAGCAGTGGAACACATTTACGAAAAGCTCGATTTGCTATTAAAACAAAACTTTGGAAAACTTGGAAAGCGGAATGGGATATGGATATCGCTGAAGGTGTTGTTGAAGTAAAAGATATGTATTTTAGTTATGTTGGATTCAATAATT
>JAOZRH010000242.1 GCA_029931905.1 Fidelibacterota bacterium | reverse complement strand
AATATTTGATGTAAACAAGTGGATTGATAAGTTGAAATTATTATGGGAAGATGCTCAAAAAAATATAAAAGATGATGACGACAAAGGATTCGTTTTATTAAAGGAAATTGTTGGACTAATATCAAATATTGAAAAAGATTGTGATATTAACAAAAGAAACAAATTTCTAACCGAAATCCTAATTAAATTTACTACGAAACAACAAGATAATTTATTTAGTAAATTCCCTGGAAAAGAAACCAGTTGGGCAAATAATTTTAAGAAAAATATAATTATTGAATTTTATAATGAAGTGAAAAGTGAATTTAATATAAAACTAATAGCTTCTACACCAAATACATTTGATAAAGAGTCAATTCCAATTTATAAGTCACTAATTACTCTATACTGGGAATTCTATGAAATATTAAAACAATATAAAGATGAACACAACTATTTAACATTTAATGATATTATAATTAAAACGAATGAAATTTTAGAAGATAAAGAAGTTTGTAAAAAATATAGAGAAAGATATTCACACATTATGGTAGATGAATTTCAGGATACGAACAATGTAAGATGGGAAATTATTCGTAAAATTGCTTCTGATGAATTTGGGAATTTGAGGAAAAGTGGATTATTTGTTGTTGGAGATATAAAACAATCAATTTATCGATTTGCAAATGCAGATGTTAAAATAATGAATATCACGAGAGAATTACTAAAGAAAAATGGTGGTGATATTATTGATTTTAATGATAATTATCGTTCATCAGAAAATTACATAAACAATGTAATTAATAAAATATTTCCAAATGTAATGAAAAATTCAATCGAAAAAATAGAATCTTATGAAGCTTTTTTTGAACCAACAAATTTTATTGATTCTAATCAATCAGAAAAAAATATTGCAGAAAAAACTGATATTTGTTGTACGATAAATATATGTAAAAATGATACAGAAATTAAGAGTAAAGATTTCGGAGTGTTGCAAACTGTATTGAATGTGAAAGATGCTCTAAAATGGGCAAATGAGAATAATTTGAATAGTAAAAGTAGTCCAGTAATTGCTGTATTGTTGCGAAAATTTACACATATTCAGAGGTATTTATCATTATTCCAAAAGTATAATATAGATTTTGAAATTGTTGCTGGAAAGGGATTATTTAATCAACAAGAATTATTTGATATTTATCATTTTATACGAATATTAATAAATCCTTATGATGATTTGGCTCTTATTGGATTATTGAGAAGTCCGTTTTTTTCTGTGAAAGATTCTACAATTCATAAATTACTTTCAAGAAAAAAATATGATAATGTATATTCAGAGATTAAAAATAATTCAAAAATGAGCTATATTGTTGATGAAATTGAAAATTGGCGAGAATTGTCAAAAATATATTCATTAGACAAATTAATTTATAAAATATTGTCAGAAAATGATAGAGAGTTAGGATATATAAGTGAACTTGGCGGAAAACAAAGATTAGCGAATTTAAATAAAACACTTGATCTAATTTTTCAACTTGTTTTAGATGGTGTAAGTTTAAATGGAATTTATGATTTTTTTAAATTTCAAATTGAACACGAAGGTAACGCCTCCCAAGCAGAAGTGGCAAGTAAAAATATAGTGCAAATAATGACAATTCATAAAGCGAAAGGACTGGAATTTCCTGTTGTAATTTTACCAGATTTAGCTGGAAGGTTGGCATCAGATAAATCAACAATTAAAATGGGTGGAATAGAAAATAATAAAAATGAGATGATACAAGAAGTTGGAATTTCACTTAAAGATGAAGATGATGAATCTGTAAAGAGTAATTTGCTGAATTATATAAAATCAAGGAGTAAAAAAGAAGATGAAGCTGAAGATAAACGACTTTTTTATGTGGCAGTTACGAGAGCAATTTATAAAATATATTTTTTAGCAGATGTTTCAAATTTAAAAGATACATCAAAAGCAAATAACTGGTGGAATAGAGAAATTAGAACAATTTATGATATTTCGAACGAGTTTGGAGAAAAATCTGTTGATACAACTTCGCATATTCAGACAAAAATTGAAAAGTATTTTGGAAGTGATATTGTTGATGAAATTAATAAATATTTAGATAGTTCTCAAAATGAAAAAGGGGCGAAGTGGGAAAATTTTGTAATTGATGAATGGACAAAAAAATATTTTGAATTAAATCCACATGATATTATGGAATTAACATCTCCTAAAATAAAATATTCTAACAAAAAAGATGCAAATGGAGAATTTAATAGAGTTTTTGGAATAATATTTCATAAAATTATGGAAATGCGATGGTGGAATTTAGAAAATGATAGAAGTGAAATAGAAAAATACTTACAAACTGAGTATCCAGAAGTTTCAAAAATGAGAGTTTTTGAGAAATTGAGAATACATTTAGAAGGATTAAAAACGAAAATTAAATAATTACAAATCGAATAGATTATTTATAGCAAGGGAGCAAGCTCCCTTGTTTTTTTTCATTATTTTATTCACATTAAACAAGATTTCCGAAGTTTTTTTAGATTTAATTCATAAAAATAAATTTACAATATAATTTTTT
>JAOZRH010000241.1 GCA_029931905.1 Fidelibacterota bacterium | reverse complement strand
CAATCAGAGATAATGTCAGAATTATATCCAATTGCTTTTGCTTCAATCATGCCATCTATCAATTTCGGAATATTTAACACAATTGATCCATTTCCACTTTTTAAAACAATTGAATTATCACCTTTTTTGTCTGAATATTTTTTTGAAATTTCAATATCTCCACTCATAGTTTCTGCTTTCACACTTCCGAAAACATCATCGATAGTTATTTCTCCCCCTAAAGTTTCCGCTATTATATTTCCTGTAATTTGCATACCTTCAATACAACCACCTGAAGTTTCAGCCACAATATTTCCTGTAATATCATCTATTGTTATATCACCACCTGCCGTTTCAACTTCAACATTCCCATTGATTCTAATTACATCTATATCACCACCATAACTCTCTAATTTTACAGTATTTCCATCAAATTCATTTATACTAATATCACCACCAAAAGTTTTTCCTTTAACTATTCCTTTTACTACTTCAAGAACAATATCACCACCCATCGTATTAACTTCTATGTTCCCCGTAACAATATTACATTCAATATCGCCACCAGCAGAAAAAAGATTAATATTCCCTTCTAAATTTAATGAATTAATATCACCACCTAATGTTTTGACAGATATTTTTCCATCTAATTTTTTAAGAATAACATCACCTCCAGCAGTAACCAATTCTATTTCACCATTAATCTCTTTTATATTGAAATCACCACCAGTAGTACTTAGCGAAACACTAATTTCTTTCGGAACATCTACAATATACTTCACAGATTTCAAAGCATTTCCATAGCGAATCTTTTGATCTTTCAAACTATTTTCCAATTCAAATCCTTGGCTTTTTTCTTTCAATTCAGTATGGACTTTCTTCCATAATTTCATTGCATCTTCTTCAGATCTTTTTTTAATCAACACTTTTTCTGTAAAACGAATTTCTTTTGAGTCTGTGCCCCTTAACAATACATCACCCAATAAAATATTGGCTTTTAATTGTGTAGGTAATATTTTTACACTTATTTTACTATCTGTTACAAATGAATATTCACCATTAATCTTTTTAACAGTCGGTTCCTGTCCGAATACAATGGCAACAACTATAAAAATTACGATAATTATTTTTTTCATTTTATTCTCCTATTTTTTTCTTATTGGGATTCCAGTATTCCCATAATATTTATCTATCATCGTCTGAACACCCACTGCTTCATCATTATTTGCAGCATCTCTTAAAGCAGTTTGAGTTAACTGATTATTATCATTTTCTAATATTTGAATTGCTTCCATTCTAATAGCTGCACTCTCTTCGTTTTGTAATACAAAAATACATGCGTTTCTAATATTATCATCTAAAGAATAATTTTTTAAAGCACGAATAGCTTTTAAACGAACACCAGGATTTTCATCGTTTTTAACAGAGAAAATTAAAGCATCAAGTATTTCACTTCCTTTTGATGGCATTCTTTCCATAATTTTTGCAGAATGTAATCTCGTTCCTGGATTATTTGCCTTCACTAATGCATAAGCCAATAATTTTTGAATATTAGGATCATTTCTATCTCCCTCTATCCTTGCACCATCGTTCCAAGAAATATCAAAAGAAACATTATTTACAGAATTTGACACCTCTTGAATTTTAATATCATTCAATCTGTCATTATCAATAATTTCTTGAACATTATAGGCAGTTAAAGTTGGATTCATCTCCTGTGTATTTTGAAAAACAAATCTACCAATCATTATGCCAACAACTAAAGTCGCAGCAACAGAAGCAATAGAAGTAACAACTCTATTAGACCAGAAACTGAACCTTTCTTTTGGTTTTCCAATAATCATCTCTCTTCTAACCGATTTCATTATATTAGTATGTAATTTCTCAACACGATCTTTATCCAATTTTGGTGCTGGAATATCCGAATAATTTTTTGAGAAAAACACTTCATCTTCCCACAAAATTGAACAATCTACACATTCATTTTTATGTTCTTCTAATTTCTTTAAAATATTTTCTGGAATTTCAGAAATATCGTAATTTAAAAGAATATCTTGAAATTTATTACAATTCATAACTTCACCCTTTTTCCATTTTTTCTTTATATGGTTTTAATAATACTCTAAGTTTTTCATTTGCTCTAAACAAATATTTTTTTACAGTTCCCTGATGCAAATCTAAAATTGCTGCAATTTCCTTTATTTTCAACTGTTGATCATATTTCATAACAAATACCGTTTTTTGTTTTTCCGGTAACTCTTTTAAAGCATTTTTTAATGCTCTTTGAAATACTTCAGCATCTACCAATTCTGAAGTATCATCATTTGATACAGCAATATTTCTTTCAGTGTCTTCATCATCGGTTAAAAATTCATCAAATTTTCTTGTTTTGATGTGATTAAATGCCGTATTCATTGTTATTCTATAGAGCCAAGAATAGAAGGAGGATTTAAAACCAAAAGTATCTATTTTACGAAATATTGTTATAAAAACATTTTGAGCAATATCTTCGGCATCTTGCTCGTTCTTCGCAATTTTTACCGCGATCAAAAACACTCGTTCCTCATAGTTTCTAACAATTTCTTCAA
>JAOZRH010000240.1 GCA_029931905.1 Fidelibacterota bacterium | reverse complement strand
TCAATTATTAATGAGACATTACAATTAATTAAACATGCTACGGTATCAGAAATTGGAGGTAAAGTAGTATTAAAGGTCCAAAAAGAATATGGAACAGGTTTATTAACGATACCTGAATTAAATAGTTTTATAAGTTATGTAAGTAAAGTTAAATTTGCTGGAACACGAACTGAAATATGGAATTACAATCCAGATACATTAAAACTCTATTATACAATATATTATGATCCTTTAGTTGGGGAATCTACTGTTAAAAGTAATGTTGAATCTACTATTAATGATTATATACAAAATTTACCATTTGATAGTGAATTTAATAAAACAGATTTAACAGATAAACTTCAACTAATCGAAGGTATTGTAGATCCTGTATTTATTAGTGGAGAAGGTAAACCAGAAGGATCTGGAACTTATACATCTTTTGATAATTATTATGAAAGTGTTGCGGGTTTCTGTGAAATAGATGGTTCTTATCCTTTAGATACAACAATTACATATACAACAAAAATAATTTAATAATATGACAAACTTTAATTATGGTGATATTATCTTTGATGTTACTCCTATTGAATTAAGAACATTGGCTCAATATGAATGGCTACAATCTCTTGTGAAACCACTAAAGACATTGAAAAACGATGATTTAATAACTTATCATGATATAACAGTTTATGATATGTTACATAATGGACAAGTATTAAGTATGGAGCATTATTTAAACAATCACTTTATGTTACCATTTCCTAATTCAATAGGACATTTAACAATAACAAGACCAAGTATTTATATTGTAGATGGTGAAAGATTTTGGATAAAACAACTATATATATTTAATAAAGGAACTGATGCTGAATCCAGTTTAAATTGGAATCCTCATTATCCTGCAGGTGTTAATACAAGCGATCCTTTTGATGGACAATCATATACGTTTAATAAAAGTGAAATAGTTGCTAGTCCAAGTCATCCTAATATAGATGATGACTTAGTAGCTACTTATAATAAAAGTGATTACGAAAACGATGAAATTGATTTTATAGTATTAGTTTGGGAGGACTGGATTAATGCGGATTTAACACGTATTAATCAAATCCATCAAATAGTAGAAACATATCATGTAGCCGGTTATAAATGGGCTATAATGACTTATAATACAGTAGGAACAATACTTGATACACCAATATATATAAAACTTTAATAAAATAAAATAAAACATGAATAAAATAGTTAAAACAACAACAAGTGGTGGTTTCACCAATTTAAGTGATGATATAAGATTCACACAAGACGAAATTATAGAAGATATAGAAACAAAACTTGCTACTATTAATAATGCTGGTAATTGTATATTTAGTGGAGGTGGTTATATTGTTAGTGGAGCTGTATTCACAGCATATAGTGGTGTTTATAGTTATGGCGGAATATTATATCAAACATCTAATTACTTTAGTGGTTATACAGGTGATATTAATAATGTTTGGGTAGTAAGTGATACAACTTATGATTCTAGTGGAGATCGAACATTTAAAGATGGATCAAGTATTGTAGATATATATGAATTAAATAAATGTAAATATGTATATGATACTGGAACACCAACAGGATATAACTGGAAAAAGAAATTAGTAGACTTTAAGCCAATATCTTATTTTTTTGCTACAAGTATTAGTAAATCAACATACACTAGATATGAATTATACAAAACATGGATTGATGTGTTATTCGATACTGATATTAATAGTGCATATGCATTTGATAAATTACTTGAAAACGATACAAGAACACAATATAATATAGATTTAATACTTGCTAATCAAACACTAAGAGAGTATTTTATGGATAAACTCATCACAAATACAAGTGATAGAGATTATATGGTGAATCTTATTAAAGACAGTTTGAAAAAAGAATTTACAACATTTACATATATTAATAACTATTTAACAAATTCATCACAACCATTAATACTTACTAAAGATGTTTTTGGTTATGTGCATATATTTGGAACATTCTATGGACATATTGGTTCAGGAACTCATGTAAGTTTTATCGATTCATTACCAGCAGCTTATATACCAAGCAACACTGTATATGGAACAATACATTCAATAAACTTATCAACTAATAATTTCTATTCAATGGAAGTTACAAGTGGTGGAGTTTTACAATTCCAAAACGCACCTGGTACAGATACAACAGCTTATCATTTAGATATAACATATAAAGTATAAAAAAAGGGATACTTATTAAGCATCCCTCACAACAATTTTCTCTATTTTGTTTAGTGGAACCCTATTTATTTAGTGTTCCACTTTTTTGTTTAATACATTACTTGATTACTTGATTTAATCCATATTGATATGCTATTAAACCTAAAGTATTACTGTTTTTGCTATATTGTTTTTCATTATTTAACTTCTTTTAAACGTTCAAAATTAAACCCTCTTTCCCAATCAGATGATGGACAATAAAATACTAATCGTGGATTACCATAACTTTTGTATGTTTTATTCCCGTATTTTATTGCATACTTTTTGTAAAACAGTTTAGATATAATATCGAAATTTAATGG
>JAOZRH010000075.1 GCA_029931905.1 Fidelibacterota bacterium | reverse complement strand
TAGGATTTCCTCCTGTTTCAGCAGCTCCTTGTATATCTATTTTGTATAATTCTATTGAAGTTATTGTTCCACTTGCTGCAATTACTTTTCAAATAGGAGCTTTATCCTCTGAAAAAGCAGTTGTATTTGATGATACAGTTCAAGTTGAATTTACTTCAATATAATTTGTAGCATTATCTGTCACTGCGTAATTAGTTAATCAAGTTGAAATTCAAACTGAAGAACCTACTTTATAAGTAAATTCAGCAATATCAATTTTTAAAGCTTCTCAAGATGAAGCTAAAACAATTCGTCCTCTATCATCTCAATTAGCATAAATATCATCTAAATCTTCATTTATATCTTGTATTCTTGCTGCCGTTATCTGCTCGTTTACCGACCAGTTTGTACTATTATTTCTTGGCATTATTTTTTTATTAAGTAATAAAATTATACATTGTTTTTATTATCCTGCAATACTTACTGAAACATTTATAGAAAGGCTCTCACTTGAAGTCATTGTTTCATTTATCAAAATTCGTGATAATAAATAACCTGTATCTACTGAAGCTGATCCGTCTACAAAAACTCATATTTCATTATAAGTATTTCAACCAACCTCTGCCGAACTGAAAAATTTATCTAAATAAGCTACATTTTCAACTGAACTTCTATTAGTAAAAAGTCATCTTATTGTTTCAGATGTTAAAGTAGTATCATTATTTGAAGGAGTTGTTGAACCTGAACCTAAAGCTATATAATTTGCTTTAAAAGTAGGAGTTACATCAGTTCAAGAAATTAATGTTGCTAAACTGTTTCTTAAAACTAACGGCACTAAATTATGTCATTTAAACACCTTTAATTCATCTTTATATTTTCAATTATAATCTCTTAAAACTCAAGGGAGTTCTGCTAATGTACATCAAGTTTCTATCATTATTTTACCAACTAAAGTATCAGTCATTTTAGTTACTGTATAATTAGCCTTTAATCAGATTTCTTTTTTCATATTATTATGTTACTTGTCAAAAACTTGCTTGTATAGGATTTGTTGCTGTATCTGTTCATTGTTCTATAACTCCAATATCTGAAACTGAAACCGTTCCACTTGCTCTATATAATTTAACTACAATCTGTCAAAAATTTCAAGTAGTAGTTCGTAAAACTTCACTTCTAGTAAAATCTTGTTTAGTTGTTCCTGAAAATATTTCAGTTGTATTTGTTGGCGAAACATCAGTTTTATTAGTATATTCTAAAAATTCTACCTTGCAAGATCCACCAGTTCCTAAACTTCATAAATCTGCCAACATTTCAACGAAAGCATTTAATTTATAACTTGTATTTTTTATAGGAAACTTATTTGAAAAACATTTTAATTCTTGACCGTTTCAACCGTTATTAGCTGTAAGTTTTAATGATTTGTTATCGTTATATCGTGAAGACTCATCAAACGAAGCAGAGCCTGTTTCTGTACCCTCAAACTGTGCATACCATTGAGTACCTTTTGTTCCAATATCTCAAGTACTTGTTGCAGTTCATTCTTGTTCTATAAAATCCCAATATCTAACATCTAAATCCCCAGCTTGTGCTATTTTATTTTTTTGTGTAAATATATTAGCTACACTTATAGTTAAAACTTCATCTACATTTAAAACAATATCTACAATCTCTGAAACATCTACATCCATTCTATCAGCTTTTTTCAAAAGTAATTGAAAAAATTCTATTATTCAAAACATTGTTGAACTTGCTGTAACTGAATAAGTCCACAACTCATTTTCTCGTGAAATTCTACTAACTTTTTGAATTAAATATTGGTCATCAATTCATCGTGAACTATCTTGTACTGAAAGTAATTGCCCAGCCACTAGCCCATCAATTTGTGTTTTAAATGTTATAGTTACAATAGGATTAGAATAAGCATCTGTTTCTGCTTTAGCTCTTAACCTCGCTTCTTCCCAAGTCTTTATATTATTATCTGAAATAACTGCACCGTCAAAAATTCAATCTCAACCAGTTAATGCTTTCATTGCTGCTATTGAAGTTGGATCTGAAAATCTAACTCTAATTGCTTTAAAAGGATAATATTCAAGTTTAATTTTATCACCATTAGCAATAATAGTATCGTTTCATCTTCTAACTGTTTTTTCAGTAAAATTAAAAACATAATTTACAGTAGTTTCATCTACCAAATTTTCTACTCAAACTGTTTTTTCTACAAATCCACTTCAACTATCTACATAAACTTTTAAAGTTTTTGGTGGGTAGTCTAACCTCCAACTTTCCTCAACTCAATCACAAACTTTTTCTTGTGTGTAAAGAGCTTCATCAGGTGCAATCCCTCATCTTATTGTTTGTCTATTTTTAACTTCTGAAATATCAACTGAAATACTTAAATCTGAATAATTTAATGAAGTATCTGTAATACTAAAAGGAGCTGTTTTTGAATTACTTTTAAAGAAATGTAAATCTCTGTCATAATCTATGTACCAAAACATTCCTTGTAGTTTAGCAAGATTTTCTACCATTACAGTAGGTTTCTTATATTGCAATCTTACATCTTCAAACTTCACATCTCATCGTATTGTATTTTGTAAAGTAAACCCTCACGAAGTCCCTATTATCTGATCAAAATGTATATCTCCACTAGGTATTGAAGCATTAGAAATAATTTCAATTTCAACCCAAGTAATATTAGATAAATCTACCGTTCAAACTTCTGTACATCTATTAAAATCAAAACTTTCATAATTCCAGCAATCCTCGTTATCAATTCAATTCCATATAGAAACCTTCTCATAATAATTACTAGAGTTTGTTCATACCCTCACGGTCATTAAATCCACTTTAGAGCCGTCTTTTATCTTCCACCATAATTTATACCGTTCTTCATTAGAAAGGTTAAGAGCGACTGTTTTAGTCCATTTGGCTGTACCTGATCAAGTTGTTCAAGCCTTCATTGAATTTGTACCTTGTATTCTATCATTACTATCTGCAATCATTACTCTTGCAACTCAACTTTTAGTCCACGGTGTTTCAAAATTATCTATTACTGTTTCTGTATCATTAGCAGTAAACTCATAAATTGTCTTACCTAAAATTTCTCTTAAATAAATATCTTCAAAAGTTTCAACTACAACTTTCCTATCAAAAGCCGAACTCCAATCATTAACTGTAACTCTATACTCAAAAGTTCCTGTCATTCATATTTCTTTATCAGGATTTCTTATAACTACTCATCAAAATATTTTTCTACCACATTTTGCTCTTATAGGTAAAGTTACATTTTTATTTACTGTTATTGTTTTAGCAGTATGGTCAATTCAAGTTATATTAACTATATTCTTATTACTTCATTTTATATCTAAAAGAATTTCATCTCATACTCTAAACTTCTTTTCAAATTCAAAAGTATTATCTACAAATAATACACTTGAACCTGAAACAGACGAAACTAATTCAAATCACTCAAAAACTTCTACAGTTTGTCATTCTGAAACTTTTTCAGCAATAGTCTTAAAAGATAAAGTATTTCTTCTATTATTTAATTGCTCATTAATTTTAACAGAGTTTTTTGCAACATCTGCTGTAATATCTGAATTATTTGAATAAACTAAAATCATTTTATTATATTAAAAACTTTCTATACTCATATGTTGTTTGAAATTCTGCATTATTGTATTACCAATTTTTTCAGCAAAATTTTCATCATCTCAATAAAAACTATTTCAAGTAATTGTAACATTTACAGAAGTTCAACCTTTATCTAAATTTCAAGCTAAATTTCTTTGTTGTGAAGCATTTAAAACAACCTCTCCAGCTGTAAGCATTGCAGGAACATTATCAAGCCCTCAAGCACCTTGTACAACTCCACCTTGTGCGAATTTCTGTACTTCTCAACCAAATGTTCATTCTCCAGCAATTCCTCAATGTGCTAATCTTCAAAACTCTACAGGTGCTATCATTGGAATATTAACCATTGGCACTCTATTTGCTGCCTGTATCAATCTATTTAATCAATCAATGGCTTTATTTATAAAACTTTCCATTGTTCAAATAACACCATTAAAAATATCTTTAGCTATTCCTTTTACTCATTCAAACATACTTCTAAAAGCATTTAACATTGAAGGTGCAGCTTCTAAAAACTTATTAATCATCCAATCTAAAGCATTTCATAAAAGTTCTTTTAATTCATCCCATATTCAAATAAACATAAATTTTACTCAATTCCATAATCATTTCCAATCTCAAGTAAACATTGCTTTAAAGATTTTAAACTGTACTTTGAAAGCTAACAAATATCAACTAAACATCATTTTTAATCATTCCCAAATTATACCAAAAAACACACTTATTCATTCCCAAAGAGCTTTTGTATAAATCCATATATCTTGAAAACTTTCAGTCCAAAATTCTTTTAAAAAAGTTAATCCCTCCATAACTGTTGGTCAAATTTTTTCCCAAGTCATTGAAATAAAATCACTAATAGCCTGAAAAACTTCAAAAGTAATATCTTTTATTCATAAAAAATTACTATCCCATAATAAATATAAACCTACTAGTGCTGCAGTTATTGCTGCAAAAATAGCTATCGGCATTGCTAAAGGTGCAAGTAAAGCTCCCATTGCTGCAATAGTTCATCCTAACATAACATTTAAAGTTGCAAAAGCTGCTGTCAATACTACAACTGTTGTAGTAATCAAAACAAATCAAGAAATAATATATTTTACTGGAGTAGGAAGACTACTAAATATATCTGCAGCTAATTTAAATCAATCTGTAAGAATTATAATTGCTTTTGTTAATAATGGAAGAATAAAAGTTCATAGTTTTATAAGTTCAACATTCAGATTATTTTTAAGTGTTTGATATACTGCAGAAAAAGTTTCTGTTTGTTTCTTATAAGCATCTTCTAATTCATTTGCACCTGTTTTCATTTTTTCCAAAGCAGTTTGATTTACACTGTAGGCATCTGTTAAAAGCTGGAAAACGGAAGTCCCTCACTCTGCACTACTAAAAAGATTTTTAAATTCTGTTTCACTTATTCAAAGCTCATCAACAAGAGACTTCATTCCACCAACAAGCCCCTTTTTCCCAATAGATTTATTTAAATTAGCTAAAGAACTTCATTGTTTTTGAAGATTTTCATCTAAAGCTCATCATTTTCTAGTAAGTTCTAAAAATACCTGTGCAAGTGCATTTTGACTTTCTGAAGTTTTACCAGTAAGAGCTGTTAAAGCAGCAGTCGCAGCCTGTGCATCTTCAAAGGTGATATTTGCAGCTTTCGCATTACCTGCCATTTTACCAAAAGACTGTGAAAGTTTAGCAATATCTGTTTTACCTGCTGCAACAGTTTTAAATAAAACATCTGCTACATCTGCAGTATCAACTGATTGAAGTCAAAAGGCATTTATTGCTGTTGTTGTAAGGTCAGCTGCTTCTTTTGTTGAACCAAGCCCTGCAACTCCAAGTTGTGCAGATACTTCAAGAACTTCCATTGCTTTACTTGAGTCAATACCTGCAGAACGAACATCATATAAAGCAGAAGTTAAATCATTAATAGCAACAGGTGTTCTTTTTGATATATCCAAAACCGATTGCTCCATATCTTCCATACTTTCCTTACTCGTATCAACAAGAGTTGAAATATTTGACATTGATTTTTCAAAATCTGATGCAAGATTTATTATAGCAATTGAGGCTAATCAAAAAGATGCTACAATTGCTGCTCCAGCCATTCACATCTCGGCTTTCGTATATTTAGCTTGCTTTGTTACTCATTTTAAATTCTTTTCAATATTTTTTAACTTCTTTGAAGCATCATCTTTTGCCGATACTGTAAATATAACATTGTTTGCTGCCATAATAATAAATTATTTTCTTTTAGCCTTTTCTTGTTGTTGTTTTTCTTTTGTACCTTCCATATTAAGAACAAGTATGATGTCTTCATAAAACGACACTGGAAGTTCTGCTATCTGATCATAAGTCCATCAAAACTTTTTACATAATTGAATATCTGAATAAGTTTGAATTACCTCTTTTTGGTATTGATTTTGTCATTTAACTGATTTTCAACTAACCAATATATCAAATATTTTTAACTTGTCCTTTAGTTTTTTACTGAATTGTCTGCACTTAAATCTTTTCAAGTAATAGTAGATATTATTAATTTAATATCTTCTGTTGTGAACTCATCTAATATACCTAAACTTATTTCTAAAACTTTTCAGTCTTCATCTGTTAAGTTCCACTCCTTTATTCATTTAACACACATTTCAAATCATAGATTTTGTGCGTCTTCTGAAGTTGGATCTGAAGCGTTAGGATATTTTTTAGATAAAGCTCTTTGTTCTTTTACTTTCAATGTTGTATATATTATAAGTTCTGAACCTTTAAGTGTAGGCAGCTCAATAGTTTTTGTCGGTCTTGCGTCTTTGTTAAATATGATATTAGCCATAGTGTTTTAAAATTAAGTAAATAAATAAGTGGGATTTTAAAGGATAATCCCGAACCTGTATAATTATGCTGAATACTCTGTACCAGCTTTTGCATTAATAACTTCTACTTGAACTGCTTTCCCGTCAGACACATCATAAAATGCTTCTGCTTCAACCGAAGCTGCATATAAATCATCTGTACCAGTTGGCATTTCATAACTTGTCATTCTTACATCTGAAATTAAATATTTCACTGTATATTTAGCATCGTTTGTATCTGTTGCAGAAACAATCTCGTCATTTGTAATAGTTAAAATAACTGCTTGTTTAGTCAAATTTAAATACCTATCTCTATCAATAACATTTTCAAAATATTTAGTATATTTTAAAGTCATTTTAGCACCTTTTGGAGCTATCACTGATGGACTTGCTCTTAAAGATCCGAACCGTTCTTCTAATTGATTTTCGTAAGCAATCTCCCAGTTCTCAATGTTTTCTTGTGGAGCCGAAGCTGCAGCTGTTAAATCATCTCCTAATTGAAATGAAACATTAATAAATGAAGCAACTTTAGCAGCTGTTCCATAACTAGGTGTTTGAGGTACTAATTCAACTTTTGCTTTATTAGCAACCGTATATGAAGCTCATAATGTAGCAATTTCAATAGTTCTAGCGACTGTATCAATAGAAACTATAGCATCTGTTTCATTTTGAGGAGTTGTATCATAAATATTTACATTATCATCTGTAGTTAATCATTCAACAGTTTGAAGTGATAAATCTACATTTGAACCTGCTGTTGCATTAGAAATTAAATTAGATTTTTGGAATACTCATTGAGCTTTCATTGCAACTGCCATATTTATTAATCAATCTGAACCTGATAATGTTACTGTATCTATCATCGCACCAAAAGCACGGTCTACTTGATAGTTTTGTAAATTATTAGTTGTATCAGATAAATTTCATTTACCTTGTTCTAACGATAAAGACGGCAATGTATCAGCAGTATTTAAAGTATGTTTGAATACTGAATTATCAGATCCTGAACTTATATCTGCTGATGATTGGTTTCATAAAGCAGGTGCTAAAAAATGCACACATTCATTGAAATCTAAATCAACATTAAAAGTTCATTCAGCTGTAATTTTACCAGCAACTGCATTAATTGCATTCCACCTTTGATTTTGTATAGGATTATTAGCAATTATTTCTTGATTAGGAATAATATCCCCATCTTTAAATCTCACAAAGTGAGTAGGTTTAACTGCTGTTGCAACAGTTGTTTCCCTTTTAACTGCTAAATAACCAAGTCTAGTTGAAGCCATAAGTTATAATATTAAGTAATAATTTTGTTTCGTTTAGAAACTTTTGCCTTTTTGAATTTTACTTCTTCAATATAAGGACATAATAGAAGTCTTTTAGCAAGTTCGGTATCAACAATTCTTTCCTCTAAAGGTTGAAATGCTGGTATTCCTGAAATTGCTTGTATCTCGTTTGAGATGTTTTTAATTTTCATAATAAAAAATATTAAGTACGATTACCTATTGCTTTGGCTGAAACGGTAGCAACTGCTTCATAAGTTGGAAATGCCCGTGAGTTTTTAGCTCAATATGAAACATTACTTACAAGTGCAAGACTTGATGCTAAACAAAGTGTTCAACTATCATCATAAGGCAACATCGGATTAGCCTGTATAGTTCAACATACGGTCAATACTGATGTCTCCTGATTAGCTGTTCATTCCATTTTAGCTATAATCTCTTCTTGCGAAGTTAATTTATCTTCACTATCTACTCCAAAAACACTTTTAGCATTATATACTAATCGTATTTCTATTTCGTGTGTCTTTTCATCATACCGACTCCCACGAGGGTCATAATCAGAAGACACAGGGGCAATAGTAAGTGCTGGTAAATCACTTTCAGGTATTACTTGTGGATCTCAATAAAAAACTTTCTTCACATCATTTAAAGGCGAAGAACTGTTTGCTACAGTAGCTTTAAGCAATTCTTGTATTGCTTTCATTATCTTGTCCATAAGTAAGTAAATAAATAATCAATATAAGTATATTCTTTAAACAAAAATTCGTCAAACTATAATTGCAATCAAAATACTTTTAAATCTTTTTGTACTTTTTTCTGAAGTGCTTTAATTATCTTTGTATTAGTATTGTTGTCTAAATCAATTATAGCTCGTTGTGGCAGGTTTTTACCTCATCTTTGATGATACACTGCATATGGAGCATTAAACTGCATAGAACCGAAATTTTGATTAGATTTAATTGTTCTATTATCTTGTAGGTTTCAAGTCCATCTTAAAACTGATGGATTGTTTGGTGTTTTCTTATAATATCAAGTTCTATTTGCTCTAGCTTTTTTTGTTGAACTTGCCAAAGGCTTCCATTTAGGATTTTTTTCTACATTCCTTCATTTCTTTTTAAATAAATCATCCGACCGTTTATCCATTATTTCTATAGCA
Source organism: Fidelibacterota bacterium (assembly GCA_029931905.1). Classification (GTDB taxonomy): domain Bacteria; phylum Fidelibacterota; class Fidelibacteria; order Fidelibacterales; family Fidelibacteraceae; genus TCS52. Next base: position 812 of record JAOZRH010000075.1, on the reverse strand, counting down.
TCTTCGTGAAATTCTTTCATATTAGAAAGTTTTACAACTGCAAGTCGTAAGTTCCTTGAAAGTTGCACATCACCATCAATATCAAATTTAATTTGCATTTTAAAATTTATCTGTTGTTTTAAATATTTCTCAATCTACAACTGCTCACGAACCGTAAAATGTTCAAGTTGTTTTTTTGACTGCTCACAACTCAAATTCAGATCAATCAATTTTAATTAATCTTAAATCTCATTTTGAAATCATCATTAGTAATTCCATTGCTTCATCTACTTTTTTATATCAGTCTTTATCTGTATTAGCCCCGTCTGGTCAATACTCTTTAATCATTAAATATCAAGAAGCTAAAAGTGTTTCAACTCGTACTAGCATTTGTTCAGCTTGTGAGCCTGTAAAATCAGTACTAGCAACAAGTTTAGTTATATTATATCTAGAAGCTACATAAGAAACTACAACCCCGTGAGATTGTTCTAAATAACTTGTAAGTAAAGTATCAAGAATATTTGTATTTCAATCAAATCCTGACTCTGTACGAACATTTGCTATATTTGAATAATTTGCCATAATTTTATTTGTTAGATTGTTTTTGTCAAAAATAAAAACTAACTACCATTATTGATATAGTTTTCATAGGTTCTGTTATTTCTATTCACATAAATGTCATTACTATTACAGCTAATGTTATCATCAATAATACAATTTTAGTTGCACTTGAAAATATTCCTGCTATTGGTGTTTTTTTAAGTTCTACTTTGTTTTCCATAATATAAAATGTTAATTATTAAGCTATTTAACTGCTGTTAAGTTCAGTATTT
>JAOZRH010000074.1 GCA_029931905.1 Fidelibacterota bacterium | reverse complement strand
AATTTACAAAAATAAATTTATAATTGCACGAATTTTCATAGTTAAGGCGGATAATCTGTGATAAGCAAATTAATCACAAAAAAAACAATAGTAAAAAGATTTTTTATTAAATTTTTTTGTATTTGATATAACATATATTATTAAGTAAATTAAATTAATTGGATATTTTAAGAATTAATAAAATTAAAAGTGAGAAAACATAAAGTGAAAAGAAAAAAAACGATAGAAGAAATAAATGAGAAAATAAAAAATGGTTCTGCAGTTATTCTTACGGCTGAAGAGGTTTCAAAATTATCTGAAAATAATTCTCCAGAGGAAATTTTCAAAAAAGTTGATGTAGTAACAACAGGAACTTTTGGAGCAATGTGTTCATCAGGAGCGTTTATTAATTTTGGACATTCTAATCCACCAATCCGAATGGAAAAAACAAAACTAAATAATGTCCCTGTCGCTTCTGGACTCGCTGCGGTTGATGTTTTTATTGGTGCAACAGAAGAAAGCGAAGGCAATCATAAATATGGCGGAGCTCATATTATTGAATCGTTAATAAAAGGTGAAGATGTTAAGCTTGAAGCATTGGCAAAAGGAACTGATTGTTATCCTAGAAAAGAAATAAAAACAACGATAAACAAGAATAATGTAAACGAAATGTATTTATATAATCCAAGAAATGCTTACCAAAATTATCCTTCTGCTGTGAATACTACTAATAAATTAATTTACACATATATGGGAAATTTGTTGCCGAAAATGGGGAATGTAAATTACTCAACTTCTGGAGAATTAAGTCCATTATTGAATGATCCAGAATTACGAACAATTGGAATTGGTACGAGAGTGTTTCTGTGTGGAGCTCAAGGATTTGTATCTTGGCAAGGGACACAATTTAATACAAGTGTGAAAAACAATTCACAAGGAATTCCAACGAAAAATTCACGAACATTAGCTTTGATTGGAGATATGAAGCAGATGGATCCAGAATTTATTAAAGCAGTTTATTTCAAAAATTATGGTGTGAGCATTTACATTGGTATAGGAATTCCAATACCAATTTTAGATGAAGAAATCGCGAAATTTGTATCAATTAAAAATAGAGATATTGAAACAATAATTGCAGATTATGGAACTGATGGACATCCGGAAATTGGTAGGACAAATTATGAAGAATTACAATCTGGAAGCATAATAATTAATAAAAAGAGAATTAGAACTGCATCTTTGTCGAGTATTTATAAAGCGAGAATAATAGCTGAAAAATTAAAAAAACAGATTGCTGATGGAAGTTTTGAAATTACTAAACCTGTGCAAAATCTACCGACGAATACTAAACTAAACAGTCTTGAAATTAGAGGAGATGAGTAAATGAAAGAGAAATTTATTTTAACATTTTCCGAAAATACAACCAATAAACCAATAATTAATGATTTAATAAAAAAGCACGATATTATTGTTAATGTCATAAAGGCAGATATTAGTGCGGGTGAAAAGGGAACAGCTTTTGTTGAAATTAATGCAACTAAAAGTGAAATGGATAAAGCACTAAAATATTTAAAAATTCACAATGTTATATTACAATCTGTTGATAAATATGTTCATTTAAATAGTGATCCCTGTATTCATTGTGGAGCGTGTACCTCTGTTTGTTTTGCTGGTGCATTAAAAATGAATAATGAAAATAAATTAGAATTTGACACAAGTAAATGTATTGTATGCGAACTCTGTGTTGATGCTTGTCCGCTTGAATTATTTGAGATACATTTTAATAAATAATAAATTATTAAAAGTATAGCAAATGCCTTACGAACCAAGAAATTATAGAAAAATTATGCAATCTGACAGATTTGAATCTTTTGTTGTAAATTACAAAGAAACGGATTTGTGGATTGGAGTTCCGCCTAAATGTGTTTCGAAAGATTTAAAGAAATTTGTACTTGAAAAAATAAAACAACTAAGATATGAATTAGATTTTTATATCAAAAACAATGAAAATTTTCAAAATTCTTTGACAAGTATTCCAATGAACGAAAATATTCCAATATCAGTGAAGACGATGATAAATGCTTCACAAAAAACAGGTATTGGTCCTATGAGTGCAGTAGCTGGATATTTTTCAGAATATATTGGAAATGAAGTTAAAAAAAAATTCGGTTTTGATGAAATTGTAATAGAAAATGGCGGTGATATATTTTTAGATATTAAAGAAGAATTGATATTGACAATTTATGCCGGAAAATCTCCATTGACAGAAAAAATTGGAGTAAAAATTGATCCAAAATATTCGCCATTAGGGATTTGCACTTCATCTGGGACAGTTGGTCATTCATTGAGTTTTGGTAAAGCTGATGCGGTTATGATTGCTTGTAAAAATACATCTCTTGCAGATTCGTATGCAACGGCATTTTGCAATAAAGTTAAATCTATTGATGATATAAATAAAGTTCTTAAACAAACAGAAATTTCGGAAATATTATCAGCGATAATTATTTATGATGATAAGATTGGTGTACAAGGAAAATTTGAAATTATATTTTTTTAATTTATAAATTAGATAATTGGATATTGGTTTAATTTTTTATTTACCATTTTTGAGTTTTTTACATAATAATCTAATTTTTTCCAGAATTTTGGACTGTGATTTTTTTCTATTGTATGAGTTAATTCGTGTAAAATTACATAATCAATTAAATTGTCTGGAAGGTGAACTAACTTTTTATTTAGATTAATATTGTTTTTATTTGAACAACTTCCCCAACGAGTTTTTTGGTTTCTAATAGTAAGTTTACCAAATTCAAAATTGTATTTATCGGCTAATTCGTAAGTTCGTTTTATTATTTTATTATAAATTTTTTCATCTGTAATTGGATTGTTTTTATGTTGAAATTCGGATAATATTTCCTTTTTTTTAATTAATTTAAGCCCCTTAATAATCCACAATTTCTTACTTAAAACAAAATATTCTGCCTTTTTAAATGAATTGTAAATAGGAACCTTTACAATTACTCCTTTGAATAATTGTATTTTTATATTTATTCGTTTAACACGATTACTTGAGATATAATGTACTTTTCCAATATCGTCATAAACAACAATTTTAGAATTTAAAAACATAGTAATTATTTGTTTATCAACATTTTAATAAATTCATTTTCATTTAAAATTTTAATATTTAGATTTTTTGCTTTTGCTAATTTTGAACCACTTTTTTCACCAGCAATAAGATAATCGGTTTTTTTACTAACTGTACCAGTAACTTTTCCACCGACATTTTCAATTATTGATTTCGCTTCATCACGACTATATTTTTCTTAAGTTCCGGTAATCACAAATGTTTTATTAATAAAAGTTTCTCATTCATTATTTTTGTTCTTATAAATAGGATTTACATTATTTTCTATCAATTTTTGAATAACTTTAATGTTTTTCTCCTCTTGAACAAATGTTACGATACTTTCTGCAACAATTGGTCCAATATCGTCTATTTCAATTAATTCATCTTTTTTTGCTGATAATAGTGAAGTTAAATTTCCATATTTTTTTGCTAATAATTTGCTAGTATATTCACCTACATTAGGAATTCCCAAAGCATATATTAATTTTGGAAGTGAAACATTTTTTGATTTATTAATTGAAGTAATTAGATTGTGAGCAGATTTTTTTCCAAATCTTTCTAAATATATTAAATCATATTCTCGCAGTTCATATAAATCAGCTACATTTGAGATAAGATTTGCTTTCACAAGTAAACTCATTGTTGCTTCAGCTCCAGCAATATTCATCGCTTTTTTTGAAACAAAATGTTCTATACTTTTTCTTAGTTGAGCGGGACATGAAATATTTGAACATTTTAATAAAGCTCCATTTTCAATTTTGATAGCGGGTGAGTGGCAGACAGGACAATTTTGTGGTAAATGATATGATTTTGCATCTTTTAGTCGTTTTTCTTTTATTACCTTTATCACTTTTGGAATAACATCGCCAGCTCTTTCAACAACAACAAAATCATTCACTCGAATATCTTTACGGTCAATTTCATCTTGATTATGAAGTGTTACACGACTAATAGTAGCTCCACTTATTTTTACAGGTTTTAGATTGGCAACTGGTGTAATTATTCCCGTTCTGCCGACTTGTTCATCAATGCTAATGATTTGTGTGATTTCCTGTTTAGGTTTGAATTTACCTGCAATTGCCCAACGAGGATTGCGAGTTCTTGTACCTAATTTCTTTTGAAGGTTAAGAGAATTAACTTTAAATACAACTCCATCAATATCATATGGAAGCGTGTTTCTTTTATTTTCCATATCATTGAAGTATTTTATCATTTCGTTTTCATTTTTTAGAATTTTATTATATGGATTAGTGGGGAATCCCCATTTTTTCAATTGTTCCAAAAACATCCAATGATTTTTAAAATTATTTTCGCTTATTTCACCAAACGCATATATAAAAATTTCTAAAGGTCGTTTTTCTGTAATTTTTGGGTCCAATTGTCTTAATGAACCAGCGGAAGCATTACGCGGATTTGCAAAGAGTGGTTTATCGTTTTTTTCACGATTGTCATTCAATTTTTGAAAATTTTCATTTGAGATTATTACCTCACCTCGAACTTCTAATATTTTTGGAATATTATTTCCCAATAATTTCAATGGAATTTGACGAATAGTTCTTAAATTTTGAGTAATATTTTCACCAACAAATCCATCTCCACGAGTGGCACCTGCCGTAAAAATTCCATTTTCGTAAATTAATTCAACTCCAAGTCCATCTAATTTTGTTTCGCCGACAAATTCAACATTATCAGTATTTAATGATTTTAAAATCCTATGATAAAAATTAATGATTTCGGTTTGATTTTTTGCATTAGATAAACTTAACATTGCTGTACGGTGTTCAAGAGGTTTGAAAGAATCAAGTATAGTTGCACCAACTCTTTGAGTGGGGGAGTCAATTGTTTTGTATTGAGGATATTTTTTTTCTAAAGATTCCAAAGTTCGAAACATTTCATCATAATTATAATCTGATATTATTGGTTCATTTAATATATAGTAACGATAGTTATGAAAATTTAAATCATTTTTCAATTTTATTATATGTTGTTCGATATCTTTCATTTAATTATCTCATCATTTTATTATCTAAAAATATAATATTTTGTTATATTTAAAAAGGAAAAACAATAAAATATTACAGAGGAATATTATCAAATGATGGAAAATAAAAAATCATTAATTTTCGCAGGAATTGCAGTATTGCTTTGGTCAACTGTAGCAACAGCTTTTAAAATTGCATTAAGAAATCTACAACCATTTGAATTAATGTTGTATTCTACAATATTTTCCACAATAATTTTATTTATTATAGTTATTATTAAACAACAAATTAGCAGTTTTAAATATCTGAAAATAAAAGATTATTTACTATTTGCAATTTTAGGTTTATTAGTACCGTTTGGTTATTATAGTATATTGTTTTTAGCATATGATCTTTTACCAGCTCAGATAGCTCAAGCAATTAATTTTACTTGGCCAATCGCAATCGTATTATTAAGTGTAATACTAAAAAAAGAGAAGCTGTCGATATTACAATTTTTGGCGATTTTCATTAGTTTTATTGGTGCTTATACTGTAATAAGCGGTGGAAATTTTAATAATATAGTTAATTTTAATATTAAAGGGATTTTATTTGCTTTTTTGAGTGTATTTATTTGGACAATTTATTGGTTCATTAATAAAGAATTAAAATATGATATGAGTATTACACTGTTTTTAATTTTTTTCTTTGGTAGCATTTATGCACTAATTACAAATATATTTTTTCATCAAATTGCATTTCCAACAATTAATGATTTAATTCCTGCTTTTTATATTGGATTATTTGAAATGAGTATTACATTTTATATTTGGCTAATTGCATTGAAATCTTCATCATCTACAAGATTAGTTAATAATGTAATTTATTTAACACCATTTATTTCATTGTTAATAATTTCTTTTATACTAAAAGAAACTATCAATAACTCAACCATAATCGGCTTGTTATTAATAGTTTCTGGTATTATTTTACAATTAATTTGTAAAAATAAAAAATATTAAATTAAGATATTATCTCTTTTTCTTTTTGCCGTCACTATTTAGTAACTCAATTTTATCTAATCTTTTTTCAACATCTTTCATATCTCTAATAATTTTTTGAACTTTCGTTGTTGTCGAAATGTTATTTTGACTAACAGTAGTTCTTAAATTTTGTATTGTTGTTTTTAATGCTTCAATTTGTGCGGTTGCATTACTATTGTTAGCATCAACAATTCCACCAAGTGAATCGATTTTTGTATTGATTGTAAATAAATCTTCAGCGTGTGTATCTTTAAAAGCATCTAAATTTTCATTTAATGTTGCAATACCGTCTTTATTTGTTTTTACATGTTTTGCTCTTCCAATAAATTTCATATCTAAAACATGAAGTTTTTTTGTAAATGCTTCATAATTTTGTTCGATTGAGCCAGCTCTATTGTTCATGTCAGTCATTCTTGCATCAAATTGTGTTTGATACCAATACATTGCACTTAATGCCGCAAAAATTGCCACTACTAATACTGATGTTAAAAAATTTTTCATTATTTCCTCCTAATATGTTTAATATCCGTTCATCTCAATAGTAAAATAAATAATTATCTATTAAAATGCAATAACAATTAATAAAAATTATTTTTTTAATTGTTTGTTCAATAATTTGATTTTATCTCTAATCTTTGCCGCTGTTTCAAATTTCAATTGTTTAGCATTATTTTTCATCTCAATTGTCAATTCATCAATTAAATTAATAATCTCTAATTTGGATTTATGTTTGTATTCTTTAGTGTATTTTTCCTTTTCCTTTTCTTTTGTGGAATACTTTTCATTAAAATCTGCTACTGAGGTTATATTTTTAATTTCTTCTAATGATTTATATATTGTTTTTGGCTCAATATTATGTTTTTTATTATGTTCCTGTTGCATTTTTCTTCTACGAATTGTTTCAGTCATTACAGCTTGCATTGATTTAGTTGTTTTGTTTCCATAAAATATTACTTTGCCGTTAACATTACGAGATGCTCTGCCAGATACTTGGAATAACGATCGTTCAGACCGTAAAAATCCCTCTTTGTCTGCATCTAAAATTGCAACTAATGAAACTTCCGGTAAATCCAATCCTTCACGAAGTAAATTAATTCCAACAATCACATCGTAAATTCCCAAACGAAGATCTCGCAATATTGCAATTCTTTCAATTGTATTTATTTCAGAATGTAAATGATGAACTTTTATTTGAAGGTTTTTCAAATAATCCGATAAATCTTCTGCCATTTTTTTCGTTAAAGTTGTTACTAATACTCGTTCTTTCTTTTTTATACGGATACGAATTTCTTCCAATAAATCATCAATTTGATTATCTGACGGTCTGTGAATTATTTTTGGATCTAATAATCCTGTAGGTCGAATTAATTGTTCTACAATCACACCTTCAGATTTTTCCAATTCATAATCAGTAGGAGTTGCCGAAACAAAAACGGTATTTTTTATTGTATTCTCAAATTCTTCAAATTTTAATGGACGATTATCAAAAGCACTTTTTAATCTAAATCCATATTCAATTAGAACACTTTTTCTTGCTCTGTCACCATTATACATTGCTCTTGTTTGTGGAATTGTCGCATGTGATTCATCAATAAATACCATAAAATCGTCTGGAAAATAATTGAATAAAGTGAAAGGTCGTTCACCGGATTTTCTAAATGTCAAATGACGGCTATAATTTTCAATTCCGGAACAATAACCAATTTCTCTTATCATTTCCATATCGTAATTTACTCGTTGCTCAATTCGCTGAGCTTCTATAAGCTTATCTACTTTTCTTAATTCGTTTGCTCGTTCTTTCATTTCTGAGAGAATATTTTTTATTGATTTTTCTAATTTTTCTTTGTTTGTGATGAAATGTCTTGCAGGATAAATAGCAGTATAATCTAATGTTTCAATTACATCACCGGTTAATGGATTAATTTCGGAAATATTATCAAGTTCGTCGCCCCAAAATTCTAAACGGATAGCATTTTCAGCATATGCAGGAAAAATTTCTACTGAATTTCCTCTAACTCTGAAATTTCCTCTTGTAAAACTTATATCATTTCTTAGGTAGTGAATGGAAATAAAATCTTTAAATAAATTTTTTCTTAAATATTCTTTCCCTTTTTTTAAGACAATTATTTGTTCTTTATAATCTTCTGGTGAACCCAATCCAAAAATACACGAAACCGAAGCGATAATAATTACATCTTTTCTTGCCAATAGAGAACTTGTCGCTTTTAGACGAAGTTTTTCTATTTCTTCATTGATATCTGAATCTTTTTCAATATATGTATCTGATATGGGCATATATGCTTCTGGCTGATAATAATCATAATAACTAACAAAATAATTTACAGAATTATTGGGAAAAAATGATTTGAATTCGCCATATAATTGTGCTGCCAATGTCTTATTGTGAGTTAAAATTAAAGTTGGTTTTTGAATATTTTCAATCACTTTTGCCATTGTATATGTTTTGCCACTACCAGTGATTCCAAGCAAAGTTTGGAAAGGAATATTATTGTTTAATCCTTCTGTAAGCGATTTTATTGCTTGTGGTTGATCGCCAGTTGGTTGAAAATTTGAAACTACTTTAAATTTTGACATTAAATTATTTTTTTAATATTTCATCTTTTGCTAATTGATCAACATAGTCATTCCATTTATCGCCTGAATGACTTTTTATTTTTATCCATTTTATTTTGACTTCTATTTTGCTCATATAATTTTTATAAGCTTCTGTGAATGGAGTATTTGTTTTCCATTTATTATTTGCCCATTTTTCAATTCCAATATAATCATAATAAATAATTGCTTTTTCAATATTATTTCTTTTACACCATTCAATTGCGGATTTTGAAGCCATTAATTCGCCACCAATTTGACGATGTTTATTGTATTTTTTATCTAATTTTCCTGACTCTTCACATATTATTTTATTATTTTTTATAACAACCATTGCGTAAGAAATTGTATCATTAAAAAACGACCCATCAATGTAAATGTGTGGAATATTTGGTTCGTGATTTTCTTTTTTCACTATTTTTTTTTCACCTTTCCAAAGTTTTTCAATCTCTTTTTTAAAATTTTCTGCTTTAACTTCATTTGTAACTAATTTGTATGAATCTTTTTTTGGACTGTAATAAATACTAACTTTTCCTAATAATTTTTCTTCATAAAAAACTACCAATTTTACTAAATAATCTCTAAATGAATCCAAATCTATTTTTGAATTTAAGCCATTGTTGTTTAATGTTTTTGTAAACTCTTTCGCTTTTTGATTTGTTTCTTTTTTATATAATGGCATAATATTTGTCTCTTTTTGTTGCGATAATATAACTTAATTATTGTTAGGAGACAAAAAGTATTTTGAATTTTTTTATTAAGATTAACCACAAGGAACACAAAGACCACAGAAAAAAAATGTGGAAATTTATAACGAGTATTCCAATGTGGTTAGGCGGTTAATGTACTCCATAATACTCAAACTAAATATACAATAATTATTTTGAATTTATTTGTTTTTCAAATTCTTTGAAGGGGAGAGGTAGCGAAATATAGAATAATTCTCTATGTATATGATTTACAATTTATTCAGATTACCGACAGATAAAGTAATGGTGAGTATATG
>JAOZRH010000239.1 GCA_029931905.1 Fidelibacterota bacterium | reverse complement strand
ATAATTTTGTTAGTGCTATTATTTTATAGCACTGTAACTTATTCACAAACAATTATACCTGGTATATTGGATTATGTTTATGATGAATTAGTTTATTATAAATCAATTAATGGAATTTTAACTGATTTGGATATTGATATTTTTGATGATTTTTTAAAGGAATATATAAAAGATAATAATTTGTTTAATCCACAAATCACATTTTCGTGTCACCTGATTGATTTATCACATTCTAATATTATAAAAACTAAAATTGAAAACTTCAATCAATGGATAAATTCTTTTTATAATATAATTGATTCTCTAAGTGTAATATTGAGTATCATAAATTTTTATTCAGATCTAAAATCAAAATACACAATAAGTGATAAAACATCATATTTGTTTAAAAAAATGTTAAAAAATCAATGGTCATTATATGAACTAATTGAAATGAGCAAAAAAAATGAAATAAAAATAGGTTCGTTTGATTATATGAATGATTTTTATACTTTTGAATTTGATAATCAAACTGTTTTTAGAACATATAATTACAAAAAATATCAAAATCACAAAGGTTTATCATTTCTTATAGCTTTGGGAGGACTTGAAACTAGTGTTTAAAATTATACCATGTTTTTATAGTGAATATGGAAGATATATTACAAAATTGAGAGCGATACCAAGCCACATTGATTGTTTAAAACCTGTTGAACGGCGATGTTTACTCGGTCTTTATGAAAAAGCAAAAGATAAAAAAGTAAAATCAGCAAAAGTTATCGGTACGGTTATCGCGAATTGGCACTGTCATGGAGATTTGAGTACATATGGTACACTTGTGAATCTTGTTCAAAATGGATATGCTATTGGTCAAGGTAATTGGGGTTCACCAGGATTAGTAGAAGATAGTTCTCCAGCTGCTCCAAGATATACTGAAGTGAAACTTGAAAAATGGGTGGTAGAAATTGCATTCAAATATCATAAATTTGTCCCATGGGAAGAAATTGAATTAGATCCTGAACCAGTATACTTACCTTGTCCAGTTCCTCTAGGATTAATAGGAGAAGGTATTATTCAAGGAATTAGTTTCCATAGAACAGTTATTCCAAAATATAAATTTAAAGATTTAATTAAAAGATGTATTTATTTGTTAGAAAATGATAAAAATTCTATTGATAAATGTATTATTAAACCATCAATAAAAGGTTGTATAACAACTGAAGCTGAAAAAGATTCATATAAAAAACTCCTTACAGATGGTGAAGGTGTTTTGAATATTATTCCAAATGGAAACATCGACAAAAAATATATTGAAATTTTTGGTAGAAGTCCTTTTAAATCTTTTAATGGATTAATTAAAGCTGCACAAAAAGATAAAAAAACTAAGAAAAAGAAATTAGAAGTTTATTTGGATGATTTGTGTGATCGAAATATTAATATTCGTGTAACTCCAGAGAAGCCAAAAAAAACTAATTTGAATAATCTTGCAACAAAAATTTGGAATGATTATTTAATAAGTAAAAGTAAATTTACATGTTATGTGTGTAATGAACAAGGATTAATTGAATTAATTGGTATTGATAAGTTGATTTTAAATTCTTATCATTATTGGAAACTTGCCGTTCTCAATAAAAAAATACACACGTTTAATAAATTTAACGAAAAGAAATTTGAAAATGCAATAATTCAAATTATTAGATATATTTTTGAACAATACAAATCACATAAAGTTGATGATATTATAAAATATTATAAACAATTAACTAACGGCAAAAATCATGAACTTGAATTAGATTATTACGATACCAAAGCAAAACAATGGTCAAAAGTGAAAGGAGAGATTACAGAAGATGATATAAAGAAGGTTTGTAAAAAGAAATCAATTCAAGCATTAATTGAACAACAAATAGATGAGCAGAAAATTACAAACGATCTTATTCTTTGTAGAAAATCAATCGATAATAATGACATAGAATGTTTAAACGAAATTAAAGGAATGGTTCACTAACACAATATTTCTCGTGTAATTTTCTAATATTGGTTATTCACATAAGCAGTATTAAATATCTAAAATTCATAATCAATACAAAAACATATATTATATAGTTGACAATATAAACCTAACTGAGTAAATATAATCTAAAAACATAAATTCAAATATACCTCCACAAATATCTAAAAGATCTTATCCAACTATTTCAGCGAAAATTTCAATAACTAGATCATTGAATTCTCATATTGTTGAATAATTATCTGATCTAATGCACAGAATTCTTATATTGTTAAGCAAATAATTAATCTATTTAAAACCCTGGAGAAATTGTATCTCCAGGGTTTTATATTTTCAAAGGTTATAAAGAAATAACTTAGAAAATAATAATTAGATAGTAAAATTAAGAAAGGAGGTTCACAGTAATTAGGTTTGTATATTCGTATAAAATTATTAAATTATCTAGAGAGTGCTATTCAAATAGACTTTTTAAAATTAAATATAGATAATTAGAAGTAAATATTAACACAATACTGCGAAGTTATCTATAACTAGGTCTGTATATTCATATAAAGTTATTGAATTAATTAATAGAGATAATTCGCATACTGAA
>JAOZRH010000073.1 GCA_029931905.1 Fidelibacterota bacterium | reverse complement strand
TCAACTGTTGAATTTCATTATCAATATTTTGTAATTCTAAATTTCTGTTTTTAATTTTATTATCATAATCTGATATATTATCACAAAACATTAATTTGGGGAATGAAAACACAAATACACATAATATTAATCGTAAAAATTTCATAGTTGAATTTACTTTTTATAATTAATATATTCAAGGAATTTATTTTAAAATTTCGTTTTACTATTTTTAAATTATTTATAAATTATCACAATGGAAAAAATAAAAAATAGTAAAATAATAACTCTAACATTTGCTCATAAACTAGAATATAAGGGAATTCTTGGATTTACAAAAATAATTCAAATAACTAATTATGATAAAAATATTATTCTAATGAAACTAGAATATAAAAATAAAATTATTCATTTACTCCAAACTGGAATAGGAAAACATTCAACAACTAAGGCATTAGATTTATATTTGTCAACATATTCTCCTGATATTATATACAATTTTGGTACAGCCGGAGCAATAAATATAAATTTAGAATTATTTGAAACAGTTAATGTAGAAAATATATATTTAGAAAACAATCCACAACCAATTCTAATTCCAATTTTTCAAAAAAATGATTGCAAAATTGTAAATTTACTGACAGTAGAAAAACCAATAATCAGTAATGATTCAAACAAAACGATTAATGGAAAAATTAAATTTGATATTGTTGATATGGAAAGTTATTATATTGCAAAAAAGGCAAAAGAAAAAAATATATTAATAAATATAATAAAAGTTATCTCTGACAATGCAAACGATGATACTACAGATTCCTTCAAACAAAATATAAATAAATGTTCCAAAAAACTCATTGAATTAATTAAAACCAATTGGTTATCTCTGTAAAAAATAGATCAAATAATTGAATTTATTTATAAAACATTCCCTTTGAATCAATTAAAATTGCATTTTCTTTAAAATCAAGCATGGATAATTTATTTATTAACTTGATAGAATAATTTGTTTTGTCAAATACAGGAATTCCGGGATAAATCTGTTTTATGGGAATAATTTTACCTGAAATAAATTGTCCATTACTATTTAATTTAACATTTAAAATTGCCGTTTTACCTAAATTACCATTAAGAGAAAATCGCTTATAAGTGGCAAAATTACCAAGAGAATATGCGATTAATCTATCATTATATATTTCCATTCCTCTCAAAACATGCGGTCCATGACCAAAAACAAAATCTGCACCAGCATCAATGACAGCATGTGTGAATTCTTTTAAATTTCCACGATTTTCTTCATAATAATATTCTGTAGAATCCGTAACCCGTAATGCATCACTACCTTCTGCTCCACCATGAAAAGAAACTATTATTATATCATTTTGTTTAGCTAAATTAGTTACTATTTTTTTTGCTCTATTAATATTTCTTAAATCGTTTGAATGACTATAAGGACAAAAAGCAATAAATACGATATTAACACCTTTTATTGTTAATTTTGCGAAAGTATTCGGTGGCCCAGACCACCCAATATTTAATGTATCAAGTACATCAATTGTAGAATTTCTACCATAAGTGCCAAAATCATTAATATGATTATTTGCTAATGATAAAAAATTAAATCCTACATCTTTCAATACAGTAGAATATTTGGTTGGCATTCTAAAAGCATAACAATTTTCACTATTATCACATTTTGCTGTTTTTCCACTATCAGCTATACATCCTTCTAAATTGCCCATTACAATATCACTGCCATCAAAATATTTGGTTACATTTTTAAAAATATCTTTTCCATCGTTTGGTGGTAAATAGTTTTTTGGAAACGAAGTTCCCAACATAATATCACCAACACAACTAACAGACAAAATAACATTATCCTTTGACAATTCGTCCTTTTCTACAGCATATAACATCAGCAATAATACAAAATTGACAATCAAAATATTTTTTAAAAATCTCGACATAATCCTCTAAAACAATTCATTTACTAATAAAAAAAATGCTTGCAAATAAAAATAAACAAGCATTCATAATAATATTCATAAAACCTAAATCTATAATTTTTTCATAATCCACATAAAGTTTGATGGATTTGTTGCTTTATTGTCTTTTCTAATTTCATAATGTAAATGAGGGCCTGTTGATCTACCTGTATTTCCAACATATCCGACAATATCACCTCGTTCTACCATTTGATTTCTCTTTGCTTTCATTTTACTCATATGACCATAAATCGTACTATAACCAAAACCATGATTAATTCTGACTGTATAACCATATCCACCAACATATTTAGCATATTGAACCTTTCCATTTGCAGTAGCATAAATAGGTGTTCCAGATTTTGTAGCAAAATCAATTCCATTATGCTTTGTCATTTGGTTTGTAAATGGATCCCTTCTTCTACCATAACCAGAAGAAATGTAAAATTTATCTTTAAGTGGTACAATAGTTGGTGTGGCATCAAGTTTAGTTTTTTTATCTTTTAATATTTCTTTAAGATTTTCATAACTAATTAATTCTGACTGAATTTCTTTAGATATTCTTGTCAAATTATCATTAATGTCAATCAATTTAATTGATTTTTTAGAATCGGCTTCGATATACAACTTATTAACAACTCTACCACCAGTTCCCAATTCATCAACATTAATGTCATGTTCAGGTAAATTGGAATAAAGACGAATTGCTTTATCTTTTTCTATAACAGTATTGATTTTTTCTTTTAATTCATACACTTTTTCTTGTATCAAATTTATCGATAATTCTAAGGATTCATTTTTTTTATAAGTTTCAGCAAGCTTTTCTTGATAGTAATATTTGGAAAACATTTTTGACAATCCAAATACAGAAATTGAAAATAATACAAGTATTATCGTAAATATGCCAACAAAATGTCTCCAATCAAAACGAATCTCCTTCATGTCAGAATCGTTTTCTACGAATAATATATATTTTTTATTTTTCATTATTTCTTCTTGTATCCTGCATTACACTCCACTCAACACGCAATTTAGTGAAATATTTTATTTATGTCAAGTATTTTTTTCAATTCCATACTTTATTGAATGTATTCAGATATTGGGACAAATATTACCCCCTTTGATGCTATTTCTGGTATTTTTTTTTGTAATACGGATAATGTATTTCTTTTAACATGTCCTATACCCATTGCCTTCCCATTTCTAATTGCTCGCTCAACCAATTTATCTATCTGTTTTGAAATTTGTTTTGGATCGGTTTCATTATCAATAAAATAATCTCTTTTTGAAGTTGTTATTCCATGTTTTTTCATTACATCATATGCAACCGATTTATTATATGTATATGAATCTACGAATATTAATTCTGTTTCACCAATAACTTTTGCAACATTATTCATTGTTTCAAGATCTGAAGTTGCTCTTGATCCCATATGATTGTTAATTCCAACTGCTTGTGGAAGTTCAATAATTGCATTTTTTATTCTTTTATCTATTTCGCTATAACTCATTCCAGCCATAATAATATACTCTTTTTCATCTCCTCGATATTTTAATGGTTCCATAGGCAAATGGATAAATAATTCATTATTCGATTTATTTATTTTTTTTGCTAAACTATTGGAATATTTATGACCCGGAATTACTGAACAAATTATCACCTCTGGAAAATTGATAAATCCGTCTGTAATACTATTATCAAAATATCCAAAATCATCAATAATTATTGTTATTTTCCCTTTAATTTCTTCCTGTTTTTTAATTTTCAATTTTTTTGGAATATCTTTTTTCTTTTCTGCGGTTAATTTAACAACAATAAACGGGATATTATTTGTATTTAATATCTTTATAATGTGGTTGTTTTCATTAACTATTTCGTGTTTAACATCTAAATTGTATGATTTAAGATATTCAATTAATTGATAAATTTTGTTATTATCCTTATATATATAATAATAATTAATATTTTCACTTGTATCAATCTGTGGAATTTGTTTAGTTAAATCAAATTTATTTGCATCTAATAAGGGAATAATTTTTTCAACTACAAATTCTTTTTGATCAATATTTTTTTGCATATTTTTATCTGCACTATCATATGTCTTTTTAACTATGAAGACATCAATCAATACAAAAATAATTAAGATAATAAACAAAACATTTCTAACATCTGAAAAATTATTTTTGAAATATTTTATATACAATTATTTTCCTCTCTACTTCTAATATGTGCTTGATTCATCTCGCCATTTATAAATCCGCCATTCATCATCATCTTTAACAAAATCAAATTTTGCATTACCTTCAATTATTATATCATAACCCAAATTTAACTCAAATGATTTTGATATATTTGCAATATTTGCCTCTTCAAAAATAATATTTTGTTCAATAATTAACGAATCAGCAATATAATATGAAAAACTACTGTCCAATGTAGAATTCCAAGTTAAATCAATATATGAAAAAGCTCTAAATATTCTGCCGGTTGTTTTCAACTCAACTTCTCGTAACCAAGAATCATAATGACCACTTCCACCCTCATCATCAGCATTATAATAAATGAATACAAAATCGCTATCTATTAAGTTTGAATAAATTAAACTATCACGATAAATATATGCATAACGAAAATTCTCTAATACAGCTGTCGGTGTCTTTAAAACTCTATTGAAAAGAGATTGATTATCTGTAAAATCTTCTAATTTAGGTGCAAAAATATTTTTACAACCAACAATATTTAATAATAATATTAAATAACAAAATAATATTTTTGTTCGTCTATTAATAATACTCCTTTAAATCCGTCCAATTTGGCAAATCATCGGAAATAGAAATATCTTCAAAATAATAAATAACCCAGTAATTTAAATGATTTTTAATCAATCTAACATTTGCAGATCCAATAAATTTATTATTTAAATTATCAAAATTGTGATGTATTTTAATTTCGTAATTAATCTGATATTGAATTGAATCGCCCGTATTAATAATTTCCTCTTCTTCTAAAACATTAAATTCTAATATTGAATCAATTGAACAAGATGATAACATATTTTCGAAATAGACATTTTCCTCTTCTCTTCCCCAATTTGTAAATTTTTCGGGATTATCTACCGTTGCAGTTGGAATAAAAACAAATTCTTCACTATTATTAATTGATGAATCAGAATAGCATTTTACATAACTCTCAGATTCTCTGTATTTAAAAGCATTTGACATATTATCGAATACAACATTTGATTCCGTAGGCATCTTCCAATGAGTGTCAGACGGATCATTTGGTTTTTCGCTATCTCTAAGTAACGAATCACATGAGATTATAATAATTGATGATATTAAAAATAAAAATATTTTGGAGAAAATATTCATTTAAACATTATATTAAATATTTCTGCAAATCATCTGCTTTATCAGTTTTTTCCCAAGAAAAGTTTTCATCTATTCTTCCAAAATGACCATAAGCTGCTGTTTTTTTGTAAATTGGTTTTTTTAAATCAAGGTGGTCAATTATTCCTTGAGGGGTTAAAGGAAATTCTTTTCTGATTATTTCTGATAGTTTTTCTTCGTTGATTTTTCCAGTACCAAATGTTTCTACAAATAATGAAACAGGTTCAGCCACTCCTATTGAATATGCAAGTTCAACTTCACATTTTTTTGCTATTCCACTTGCTACAATATTTTTTGCAATATATCTTGCCATATATGCTGCAGATCTGTCAACTTTTGTTGGATCTTTTCCAGAAAATGCTCCACCACCGTGTCTAGAATATCCACCATAAGTATCTACTATAATTTTTCTACCTGTCAATCCAGCATCTGCCATTGGACCGCCAATTTCAAATTTACCAGTTGCATTAATATGTAATTTAGTATCTTTATCCATCAAATTTCCCAAAACAGGTTTAATTACAAAATTTTCCACATCTTTTCGCAAATTTTCTAATGTAATACTTTTTTTATGATGAATTGCAATTACAACCGAACTAACTCGTTTTGGAATTCCATTTTCATATTCTACAGTAACAGCCGATTTCCCATCAGGCAATGCCCAATCAACTATTTTCTTTTTTCTTATTTCAGTCAATCTATATGTTAATTTATGAGCTAACATTATTGGCAATGGCATTAATTCTTCAGTTTCATCACAAGCAAATCCGAACATTATTCCCTGATCACCAGCTCCTTTATCAGCTCCTTGTTTAATATCTGGCGATTGCTCATCTAATGAAACAATTACAGAACAATTTTTATTATCTAATCCTGCTTTGCTATTGTTATATCCAATTTCATCTAATGTTTTACGAACTATTTTATCGATTGGAACATAACATTCCGTTGTAATTTCTCCAACCACCATTATCATTCCAGTAGTTGCAACAGTTTCACAAGCTACTCTTGCATTTGGATCTTTTTTTAAAATTTCATCTAACACTGAATCTGAAATTTTATCGCAAACTTTGTCTGGATGGCCTTCTGTTACCGATTCAGATGTAAAAAAATATTTTCCCATTAACCATTTCCTTTTTTAAAAACTTACTCAGAAATTAGAGAATTATCACCAATACTTAATGAAGATGATTTTCCATCTAAAATTACTGATTCACCAATAATTGATTTATCCATCAATTTATTTGATATTTGTGTTTTTCTATTAATTATTGAATTTGAAATTATACTGTTTTTTATTTTTGAACCATTTCCTAAAGATACATTTGGACCAATGATTGAATTTGTTATCTCTACATTTTCACCAATAAATACATTTTCTTTCAATATGGAATTTGGAAATGTTTTTTCAATCTTTGGAATTTTAGATAATAAATATTTGTTTGTTGATAACAATGTCTCTTCTGTACCACAATCATACCAATCGTCAATCAACATTGCTTGAATATTTTCACCCTCATCAATTAAAATTTGCAATGCATCAGTTATCTGATATTCACCTCTTGTTTTAATATCTTCATCAATTAATTTTTCAATTGCCTTTTTCAACAATTTTTGACTACGAACAAGATAAATACCAGCAATCGCCAAATCACTTTTTGGATTATCCGGTTTTTCTACCATTCGTTCAATATTATCTTCCTTATCAATCTCAACAATTCCAAATCTTCTTGGATTATCTACTTTTACAACTGCCATAATATTTTTATCATTAACTACTAATTTTTTATAATCTGTTTCAATAATTGTATCACCAAGAATAATCATAGCTGGTTCTTCACTATCATCTAATGCTTGTAAAATTGCATGTCCAAGTCCTTTCATTTCTTTTTGAATTGGAAATTTACATTGAATTGAATAATTTTTTTTAAAATAATTCTCAACTACTTGATTCATATATCCAACAATTATTGACAATTCTGTAATACCTGCCGTAATCAATCTATCAACAATATGGGCAATAATTGGTTTCCCAGCAACATTCAACATCACTTTTGGGTTTGTAAATGTATGTGGTCTTAATCTAGTTCCAATACCTGCAGCAGGGATTATCGCTTTCATATTTCTCTCCTTCCATCAAATAAAAAATTATTCAAAATCACCTTGAAATCTTTCATCATTCATTTTTGATTCATTTTTCTTTTGTTTTATCTTGTTTAATAATTTGTCTTGCAATTCCTGAGCAGGATCTTCACCATATATTTTTTGTAAATATGTCAAAGCAATTGTTTCAATAATTACAGTAATATTCTTCCCCGGATAAATAGGCAATTTTACAAACGGAACCTTAGCTCCCAAAATTTCACTATATTCATTATTCAAACCAAATCTTTCATATTCCTTATCAGCATCCCATGGATATAATTCAACATGTTGCTCAATTCTTTTCCTTGCGCGAACTGCTCTAATTCCATAAGCTTTTCTTACATTAACTATCCCAAGCCCTCTTATTTCAAGAGTATTTTGCAACAACTCTTCTCCATAACCCATAATTACTCTATCGTCTGTTTTTTCTATATTAACAACATCATCAGCAACTAATCGATGTCCACGCTCAACAAGATCAAGTGCTATTTCACTTTTTCCAATTCCACTTTTTCCCGTTATCAATATCCCAGCACCATAAACATCAACAAGCCCACCATGAATTACAGTTCGTGGAGTCAACTCTTTATATAAATAAGCACCAACCAATTTAATAAAACGCATTATTTTTATTTGAGTATTAAAAACAGGGACATTATTTTTATTTGCAATTTCTATAATTATTGGAGGAATTTCTTTTATTCCAACAAAGACTATCGCAGGAATATTAAAAGAAAACATCCTTTCAAAAATTGATTGAAAAGCACTAGGAGAGATTGTAAATAAATATTTCAACTCTTTTCCACTTATCATTTGAATATTTTCAGATACAAATCCTTCCCAATATCCTGTTAACTCTAAACCGGGAATTTTTAATTTTGGAGAAGTAATAATATTTTTTTCACCAACCGATTGATTTAAATATTTTAATTCAGCTCTGTTTTTTAAATCATTATGAAATTTTTGAATATTTAATTTTTTACCCATATTTTATTGTCTTAATTTTTCTTTATATTTTTTAATTTGTCTCAACATTTTTTCTACAGCTTCATCTATTGCTTTTGTTAAATCGGCTGATATTTCTTTTACAACCAATTGTTTATGTGGAACATTAATTATTATTTCTGCACTAACTTGAGAATGAGCTTCTTTATCCATTATCACATGTGTATTAATTATTTTATCATAAATATTTGACAATCTCCCAATTTCGCTTTCAACATATTCTTTTAAATTCTCTGATAAATCAACTTGTCTTGCTGTAATTTTAACTGTCATCTTTTCCTCCATATTTTGATATTTTTTATTTCTACTATTTATAATATAATCATTATTTTCGAGCATTCAAATAAATTAATCTGCTCTTGGGTGAGCTTGTTTATAAGATTTTATCAAATGTTTCATCTTTATATGAGTATAAATTTGTGTAGATGATAAACTTGAATGCCCCAATAATGCTCGTACTGACTCCAAATCCGCCCCATTATCTAACAATTGTGTAGCAAATGAATGCCTTAACACATGTGGACTATTTTTTTTACTTCCCTTGGATACTAATTTTAAATATTTTTCTATCCTATATTGAACCGAACGATTTGAAATTCTCTTATTTTCAGATGAATTAAAAAGTGAATTTGTATTTCTAAATGTTCCAAACTCTTCCTTTCTGAATTTTAAATACTTCTCAATTGCATCTATTGCATGCTTCCCTAATGGCAACACTCGTTCTTTATTTCCTTTACCAACTACAGTTATTAACCCATTATGAAAATCCAAATCGTTGATATTTAAACCAACCAATTCACTAAGTCGTATTCCAGTGCCATAAAATACTTCTAAAATTGCAAGATCTCTACTATGAATAAAATTATCAGCTTTATTCATTTCAAAAATTTCTTTTGTCTGTTCCTCACTTAATCCGATTGGTAATGCCTTTGATATTTTTGGCGATCTTATGGCATAACAAGGATTAATTTTTATCCATTCATTCTTCATCACAAATTTAAAAAATGATTTTAAAGTAGCTAATTTTCTCGCAATGGATCTTGCTGAATATTTTTTTTCTGATAACATTCCCAAAAAATGTCTAACAGTAAATTTATCTATTTTTTTTAAAGAAATTTCAGGCTCTGAAAAATATTCAATACAAAATGAATGAAATTGATTCAAATCTTCATTGTAAGAATTTTGTGTATAAGGTGAATATTTTCTCACATTTTTAAGATATTTTATAAATTTTTCTTTAACCTTACAAA
Organism: Fidelibacterota bacterium; assembly: GCA_029931905.1. Lineage (GTDB taxonomy): Bacteria > Fidelibacterota > Fidelibacteria > Fidelibacterales > Fidelibacteraceae > TCS52. The sequence continues at coordinate 105 of JAOZRH010000073.1, read as the reverse complement.
ATTTCATATAAATACTCTACAAACTCTTTAATTATTTAGTCTTTATATTCATATTTTAAATTATACTTTTTATAATACAAATTCAACTATTTTTATTCTTTTTTT
>JAOZRH010000072.1 GCA_029931905.1 Fidelibacterota bacterium | reverse complement strand
TTGGAGATAATGGTAGTATAGTTCATTATGATGGTAGTAATTTTGAGAAGATGGAAAGTGGAACGGATTTGAATTTAATACAAATAAAGGGAGGTGATGATTATGTGTTTTCAATGGGGCATGTATCGAAACCAGATGGTTTTCACAGCACAATCTTGCAACTTGAGAATGGAAAATGGGAAACTATAAAACTCTCAGATCATATATATCCTGACAATAATGATGAAAATGATTGGGGTAGAATTTATTGTTTTGATATATTCGATGATTATGTTTGGATAGTAACAAAATCTGGTATCAGAAAATATAATCCCAAAACAAAGGAATCGTATCTATTTTCACGAGCTTATGACATGCACACTGCTGATAGAGCAATAGCACACATTTTTGTAGAAGCTAATAATAATATTACATTAATAGGCAGAGCTGGGCATGTTATTCAATATAATGGGATTGAATGGATAAAAAATTATGAAATTGTAAATACCAATATAGGTTTAGGACCTCATTCATTTAAATACGGAAATATGATTATGATTGGAGGAACTAAAGATTATAGAGGAGCAATTTTAAAACTTAAAAAAGAGGAGAATTAAAATTAAGAAATTTTATTTTATTGATATTAACCAGCATTATCTATTTTTTATCAACTAAACTTCTTACCGTCCAAGCATTTTGGAAACCGTTTCTTTTAGCAATTTTTTCTACTCGTCGACATTCTTTAAAATCTACAAAATCTCCAACTCTAACTTTATAATAAGGCGTTTCAAAAACAGTGTAAATATCGTAATCAAAGATATCATATGCTTTATCTCTTACTTTTTCAGCTTTATGAATTCTTTTTGTAGATATTAATTGAACTCTATATCCACTAATTTTCACATCTTTTTCAGTTTTTACCACTTTTGTTGAATCGAAAACAAAATCAGCAATAGAATCATCATTGGAGTTTAATTCAATATAATTTAATTCATTTGATTGTTCTCTGATATCTTTTGGATTAATAAATTCTTCCTGAATTACTTGTGAAAAAAGCAAATTTACATTCATAATGATAAGAATTACTATATATTTTTTCATAATTTAACCTTTATATCAATTATATTTTACCAATTTTATCCACTTCTATCCAACCAATTTTATCATCAAAATAAGATATTTTATACCAATTTCTATTAAATTTTGATAATATTTTTACCTTTGATCCTTCGTGAAGAATAAAACTCGTCGATTCATTTATATTTGGTTCTGTTTTTACTTCGATTTGTTCCACAATTACAATTCCAAATTCATTGTTGTTGCGATATTTTACAGTATTAAATGTCATCGTAGAAACAAAAACAAACAATACAATTAAAATATATCTTACTATTGTAATAATTTTTGCAATATTTCCTTTAGGTCTTTTCTTATTCATAAATATTAGAATGGTGATTATTATAAGAAAAAACAATATTCCCGAAAAATTTAACCAATATTTTATATTCAAATTTTCTCTAATTGAATTATAATATTTAAACAAAAAAAATGGTTTCGGCAAAATAACCTTATCTTGCAATTTCACATTAGCCAATTTTAAATTAAAAATCACATCTTCATTAGATGAATTTAATTTTTTGGCTTTTTCCCAATATTGAATTGCCTCTCCAATTTCATTTAATTTATAATAACAGTTGCCAATACCATAAAACAATTCAAAACTTACTTTATCCGTCTGCTCTAGTTCCTGAAATATTTCCAATGCTCTCTGATAATTATCCTTTGAATACTCTGAAACTGCATTTTTGAATATCGCTTCTCTTTCGAAATCGTTATTTTTTGCATATCCATTCAAATTTATTAAAAGAATAATTACAAACATTTTTATAAAACATTTAACAATATTTTTATTTTTTACAATTTGCATACTCATTTATTTTATTCTCTCTAATTTATCAATTAAATTTAATATTCTTTCTTTCAAATCATTTATATTGTTATTATCTATCAAGTTAGGAGCGTATTTTATTTCTTCGATATATTTCCAAACTGCTTCAATTTCTATTAAAATATTATCTTCTACTTTTTTATTTTTGTATTGTTCGATTATTTCACTTAGAAATATTTCTCCACTTTTTAAATTTAATCTATCAGAAATATAATTATTTAATATCGTTGATAATTCTTGAAAGGCCTCGATTGTATTAGATGATAATTGGCTTAATTCTTTTTTTGCTATACCAATTGCCTTATTACGACGAACAGCTAAAGGATTCTTTAAAATAATATACCAATACAATTTATAAACACCGAAAATAATCACTACAATCAAAGTAATAAAATAAATTGCCCAATTTTTCAAATCTCTTGTAATTGAATAATTTAATGATTTCAACTTTGATTCATTTAAATATAAATAACGAATATCTTGATTTAATAACTCAACTTCTTTTCTCGTTAAATTATTAAGCCCCTCTTCAACTAAATGCTCATTTCTTTTTACTTTCAGAGTTAAATTCGATTTTTTTAATGTAATATATTTTTTACTCTTTAAATTGTAGTATGTAAATTTTATTGGCGGAATTATATAATCACCCTTTTCTTCAGGAATTATTACATATTCCCAAGTTTTTTTACCAACAACCTTATTATTTCTAATTCTAATATCTTCTTTCATCTTTGGTTCAAATACTTGAAATTTAGAAGGAAATTTTGGCGTTGGAAATGTAAAGTTTTTTAAATTACCTTCACCTTCGACACTAACTAAAAATGATATGGCTTGATTAGCTTCTACTTCAGATTTACTAAATTTTGCAGATAATTTATAATTTCCAACAGCTCCAGTAAATGTATCCGGTGCATCGTTTGGTAATTTCAACACATTAATATTTTTTGCTGGTGCAATACTATTAATTACCTTATTTCTGCTCATAGAAAAAAAAGAATCAAATGGATCATTACTACGATTTTGTGAACTTAATTCAATTCTAAAATTTTGTGGTGGAATATTTAATTTTCCAATCTCCGTTGGTGTCAAAACTAAATTAAATAAATCTGCAGTTTTATATTTTACACCATTAATATTTCGCATTACAACTTTTGGGTTTTGAATAATTTTTTGTTCTTCAATCATAAATCCATCAATTGTAGCTATTTTAGGAATATTATAATCAATAATATCCACTTTCGTATATAAACGATATGTTACAACAACAGATTCGCCTAAAATTACAGATGAATTTTTACAAATTGATTCAACAAACAATTGTTCTCCAATTTGACTTTTTTGATTTTGAATATTATTACTATTGGGAACATTTCTTTGTGTATTATTTTGATTCACAACTGTAATATTAACAGCATTTGTTTTATAATTTTTACCTTTGAATTCAATAACAAATGAAGGAATAGTTAATTTACCAGTTCTTTTCACAGCAATTTGATATATCAGTTTTTTTTGAGAAGTTGTTTTCCCATTTACCCAACTAAAATTAGATGACTGTGAAGGACCACCAATTACTTGAAAATCATCTCCAAAATCATAATCATAATTTGGAAAATCACTAAAATCAATAAATTCTATTGTAACATTTATTGGAGTTCGTAAATTTGTAACCGTTTTATCAACCGAAACTTCAATTCTACGCTCAGCAAATAAAACCAACGGAATTATTAGCAATATTGTAATATATTTTATAAAATTTCTAATCATAATTGTTTTTTCAATATAGTAAAATATAATAAATATTTTACCAATCCTTACTTTTCTTTATTTTTTTTCCTTTCATTTTGTGACGAATTAATTTTTTAATTGATTCGAGTTCTCTTTCTTTAACTGCATCAAGAATATTTTCAGCTTGCTGTTTTGTCACATTCTGTTGTTCCATTTTTTGCATCTGTTTATCATCTTCTTTTGAATCCGATTTTTCACTATTTTCTGATTGATTTTGTCCTTGCTCTTGATCTTGTTCTTGCTCTTGATCTTGATCTTGACCTTGTTCTTGATCTTGCCCTTGATCTTGCTCTTGATCTTGATCTTGCCCTTGATCTTGCTCTTGATCTTGATCTTGCCCTTGACCTTGATCTTGATCTTTATTCTGTTGTTCCTGTTTTTCTATTAGATTCCTTACCGTTTCATACATCACTTTGCTATCAAAATCTTTAGAATTATACCCAATACTATTTTTAAAATGTCCCAATGCCTGTTGAAGTTCTTTCTTTTGCAAACTGATTTGTCCGAGATTATATTCTGTTTTTGACAATAAATCTGTGTCTTCACTATTCAAAGATTGTAAATAATTTTTCTCAGCTTCTTCAAGTTGTCCTAATTTTTGTGCAGCAGTTCCAGTATTAAAATTTAAAATTTGTGTTTCATTATTGTTTCCATTTTCTTTTTCTTTATCTAATTTGTATTTATAGTAGTTATATGCTTTTTTAAATTTCCCGTTTTTATATGCTTTCATTCCTTGATCTTCGGCAAATATTACACTTGTAAACAATAAAATAATTATTATCATTTTAAGAATATTTACAATTATTTTTTCTCTTTTATTATTCATTTTGTTATTTATTTTTATTGTTTTTATAAATATAATTCGGTAAAAAATATTCCAACAACAGTAAAATCATTGCTAACACTAAAAATATTTGAAACAATTCTTTATATTTTGTGAAACCGTGTGTTTTATATTCTTCTTTTTCCAAATTGTTTATATCTTTATATATTTTATTCAATGGCGATTTAGTACTACTTAAACGAAAATATTTACCGTTTGTCCTTTTTGCTATTTGTCGCAATGTATTTTCCTGCAATTCTGTGGTTATTACATGATTTGAATTATCTCTTTTATAATCAACTATTTTATCTTGTTTATTATAAATTGGAATTTGACCACCTTTAAGAGTACCAACTCCAAGCGAATAAATTACAACACCCTTTTCCTTAGCATTTTCGATTGCATCATTTATATCATGTTCGTGATCTTCACCATCACTAATAATTATTAATGCTTTATCTCTATTTTTTTCATCGGGAAATGATCGAACTGCTATATTTATCGCATCTGCAATTGCCGTTCCCTGAATTGGCAATAGTTTTTCGTCCATAATATTCAGTAACATCGATGCAGCTCTATGATCAAGCGTCAGTGGACATTGTAAATGAACAACTCCAGCAAATCCAATCAAACCAATTCTATCACCTTTTAAATTCGCGATAAACTTTTTCAATTCAAATTTTGATCTTTCTAATCTGTTTGGAGAAATATCAGTTGCAGTCATGCTATTTGATAAATCTAATGCAACAATAATATCTACACCTTCTCTTTTCAATTCTGCAATATCAGTACCAATTCGCAAACCTGATGCACCAATAATGAGAAAAGCAATTATAAATAATTCAATAAGGAAATGAATCTTTTTCAATGAAATGTTATTTTTACCTATCAACCTTTTATACATTTTTTCATTAATATTTTTATTAATTAATTTCATTGTTTTTTTATTCTTAAAAATTCTAAAAATAATTAAAATAGGTATAAATAATAGTAACCATAATATTTCAGGATAAGCAAATTCTATCACGGATAAACTCTCCAAATAATTCTTGAAAGAAGTAATTCTATAAATAATAATAAAATCGCTGGGAATAGAAACCATAAATATTTTTCATCCCAATCCGTATATTTTTCAACATTAATTTCTGTTTTTTCCATTTCAGAAATTTCTTTCCAAATACTTTTTAGTTTTTCATTTGAATTTGCCATAAAAAATTTACCACCTGTCAAATCAGCAATTTTTGTTAAAAGTTTTTCATTTACAGGTGGAATTCTTTGAAAACTCCAAAAATTATCATTCATATTCCCCTTTTCTCCACCCATAGCAATTGTATAAATTTTGATATCAAATTCTTTAGCAAATTTTGCTGCCGTCATTGGATCGATATCGCCCGCATTATTATCACCATCACTGAGTAAAATAATTATTTTACTTTTGGCTTCTGAATCTCTCAATCGATTTATACTATTACTTATTGCCAATCCAATTGCTGTTCCATCTAATTCTCTTGGAATAATTTTCATGTCTGATACAATATTTGTTAAAACTTTATAATCAACTGTCAATGGACATTGTAAAAAAGATTCTCCTGCGAAAACAACCAATCCAATTCTATCTGTTTTTCTACCTTCAATAAATTCTACAGCAACTTTTTTTGATGCCTCTAACCTATTTGGTTTAAAATCTTCTATTTTCATTGATCCAGAAATATCTAAAGCAAGAATTATGTCAATTCCTTTTTTCTTTATATTTTTAGTTACATTTCCAATCTGAGGACGAGCAAGTGCAAATATTATTAAAACAATTACAGCAAATCTTAAAAACATTGGCAATCGTGTTTTAATATTGAAATTTGATGATATTTCATTAATAATATCAATTGTTCCTATTCGTATTGATTCATATTTGTCGTCTTTTTTTCGCATATATGAAAGCAACATCCCAAATGGAATGATTAACAGAATGAAAATGTATGGAAAAGCAAATCTAAACATATTATTTTATTTAACAATCTCCTATTTTGTCTAGTTTTCTTAATACTATTTTTAAAAAAAGTTCCACAAATTTTAATATATAATTAATTTATTTTATACATGTCATTTACTACATCTTTCATAAACCACAAAATCACATCGGAAATTTCTTTATTAATATCTTTTTGTGTTCTCTTTTTTGTTGATAACAATTTAAATGAGTGATCTGTCTGAGGTATAAGCATTAATTTTGCATTGGGTTTTAATGCACCAACCAACATTTCTATTTTTCTATTTTCTGAATAGTTATCTTCAGTTCCTTGAACAAACATCATTGGTTTTTCTATATCAAATAAAAATCTGTTTGACATTTGAATTTTAAACACTGGAATATGTTGCGGATAACCCAAAAAAATATATCCACTAATTTTTTTGGATTTAATTCTTGACAAAGCACGCGAGGAAAAAGATTCTCCTGCCAAAAAAATATGATCGTTTCTAAATTCTTCTCTACTTTTTATAAAATGAAATATTTTTCTGAAAATATTCTTAAAACTATTTATTCCTAAAATTAGTCTTATTTCTTTTAATAGAAATGGATAATTAAATCTGATAACATTTACATTTCCTTTAATAAAATGATTTGTCAATGAAATTAACAACGATTCTTCCATATTTGAACGAATTCCAGGAGCAATAATTATAGTAATATTAGATTTTTTTGGTATCGCTTCATTTACCGCAAGATTAATCGCTTTTCTCTTAGATATTTTTAGTACTTTTTTCATATTTGGTTGTATTTTTTCTTATTTTTAATCTTCATCAATATAATCATAGTCTTGTTCTAAATAATCAGGTCCAACTAAAACTTCTCTAGCTTTTGAACCTGTAAAAGGACCAACAATTTCCGCTTCCTCTAATTGATCAATCATTCTCGCTGCCCTACTATAGCCCACTTTGAGTCGTCTTTGAATTAACGATATAGATCCTTGTTGATGAGTAATTACTAATCTCATTGCTTCATCAAAAAGTTTATCTCTATCGCCACCATCAATATCCACTTCTTTCGTTTCTTCTTTTTCTTTTACAGTTGGTAAAATAAATTCATCTTCTTCTATTGGTTGTTTTGTTATATGTTCTAAAACACCTTCTATTTCTCTTAATGTAACAAATGCATTATGAACACGAATTGGTTCTGAAGTTCCCGGTGATAAAAATAACATATCACCTTTACCCAATAATTTTTCAGCTCCAGATGTATCCAAAATAGTTCTACTATCAATTTTTGTCGGAACCTGGAAACCTATTCTAGCTGGAAAATTTGACCTAATAACGCCAGTAATAACATCAACACTTGGTCTTTGTGTGGCAACAACTAAATGTATTCCAACTGCTCTTGCCATCTGTGCTAATCTTGCTATTGGAGCTTCAACTTCTTTACTTCCAACTAACATTAAATCTGCTAATTCATCAATAATTACTACAATATATGGTAAAATCGGAACATCTTCAGAATCCTTTATTTTTTCATTATATTCTATAATATTTCTAACAGTTGCATCTGCTAATAAAGTATATCTCCGTTCCATTTCAACTTCTGCACTTCTTAGTGCTAATACTGCATTTTTTGGTGTTGTAATTACATATTCATCAATATCTTCACTTGTGATTAAATGATATGGCTCAAGTGCTTTATAAATTGAAAGCTCTATTTTTTTTGGATCAATTAAAATAAATTTTACCTGTTCTGGTTTTGCTCTATATAATATTGACATTATTAAAGTATTCATACAAACGGATTTTCCAGATCCTGTAGTTCCAGCAATAAGTAAATGTGGCATTTTTGCTAAATTAAAAGTAAATGCTTCGCCTTTTGCTGTTTTTCCTAATGCGACTGTCAAGATATTTTCAGCATTAACAAATTTTTCAGAATTTACAATTGATCTTAAAAATACAATTTCTGGATGTAAATTTGGAATTTCCACACCAACAACTTTTTTTCCCGGAATCGGTGCAATTATTCTAATTCTTTTCGCAGCCATAACTCTTGCAATATCATCACTTAATACAGATATTTTATTAACTCTAACACCAGTTGCTGGTTCAACTTCATATAATGTAATAATTGGTCCAGGAATAACTCTAACAACTTTTCCTTCAACTCCAAAATCTGCCAATGTTTTTGTCAACAATTCAGCATTTTCTTTTAATTCTTCTGGATCAATTTCCTCACTATGATTAGGAATGTCTAATATTTCTACACTCGGTAAAATATATTTTCTTTTTATCTTTCTTTCCTTTGTTTCATCATCATAATTAATTCCATCTTCATCATCTATTTTTTCAGCAACTTGATATTCTGGATTAAATTCATCCTGTTTTACAATTTTAGCTTCGTGCTTTGGTTTATTTTCTATCTCTTTTTCTAATACATCTGGCTCTAATTTTGTAACGATAATTTCTTTTTCTATTTCTTTTTTCTTTTTTGGAATTTGCTTTTCAATTTTCCTCTTTTTTTCTTTCCTTTTAAATATATTTGATATTTTAGTGCTCAATAATTCAAAAGGAAGATATAAACTCAATCCAAAAAAACTAAATATATGAATTATCAAACAAACAATTACTAATATAAATGCAGGAAGTATTCCAAACCAATCTTCTAAAAATGTTGCAATTACTCCACCAATAAAACCACCAATAGAAAAATTATCGGGAAAATTCAATAAATAGTGTATATAAGTCGTTGAAAAAATAATCGATAATAAGAGTAATAATACAACTGAATATAGTGTGATTCTTGTTATTTTCGCAGTATCTTTTTTTGAAAATATCCACCAACCCCACATAAATAATAGCGGAACAAATCCCCAAGAAAAATATCCTAATCCTAATTTTATGAAAAAATAAGATATAAACACACCAACAATTCCCATTGCATTATCGATTAAAAAGTGTCTTGAAATTAGTAATTCATCTCTAGGTGAAAATGAGAATAAACTTATACCTATGAATATAGAGATAATTATCATAGAAATACCAATAATTTCAACTTGATATTCTGTAAATTTTAAGTATTCTTTTAATTTATTTTTCAATTTTATTCCCATAATTTTGATTTAACTCTAGTAAAATATACAACTTGTAAGATAAACAAAAAAATAGAAATATTCAACTATGAATTTATAAATTTAAAAAGTATATAAAATATATTTGAAAATTATTAATCAATCAAATTGAATTGCCACGAGTTCACCGAGAAGCACCGAAAATATTTGAAATTTGGATATTCGATATTCGATATTGGATATTCAAATTACCATATTAAAAAAAACAAGGGAGCTTGCTCCCTTGCTATAAATTAGTTTAATATTTCCCCAAACCTTATTTTCTTGCATTATAACCTTAATAGAAAATATCAACTAAACAAACCAACCTTATTAATATTTTCAATA
>JAOZRH010000238.1 GCA_029931905.1 Fidelibacterota bacterium | reverse complement strand
TTCTCGCAAAGACGCCAAGTCGCAAAGTGATTTATAATTGGTTTTGTCGGTTTTCGGATCTTTATTAGTCATTCGTAATTCCAAATTCGTAATTTACTCTTTGTGGTTTCCTTGTGTCCCTTGTGGTTAACAATTTACAAAAATAAATTTATAATTGCACGATTTTTCGAAGTTAAGGTGGATGTTGAATACTAATAAGTTTATTAAAAAAACGCTCAATAGAAATATTGAGCGTTTTTATTATTATCTTTCTTTTTATGGTTCTCGTAACTTTATATTTTCTCGCTGTTTTTCTTAGCGACAGATATATACAACCAAACACAAACTCCAATAAACAGAACAGTTCCTAACCAGCCAAATCCTGCAACTTTAGGCCACCAATTCTTATTTGCAGTAATAAAAATCGGTATTGCAACAAAAATTCCCATTAATGCTTCACCAGTGATAAGACCAGATGCAAACAATAGACCTTTCTTTTTTGATGTTTCTGATTTATCTCTCTTTTGTGAATAATGTGCAATCATTCCACCAATAAAAATCGGAACTGACAATGTAATTGGTAAATATATTCCGACAGCAACAGCCAAAATCGGCACTCTAAAATCTGAACCACGCTTCTTTTGAATCAAATCAACAATAATTATTAAAACTCCAATTATTCCACCAATTATTACGAAATTCCAAGGTAAATTTCCTTGAAAAACTCCCTCTGCAACAGATTTCATTAAAGTTGCTTGCGGTGCTGATAGAGTTTCTGAACCTATTGTATATGCAGTATGTAAAATATCTAAAGTTAAACCCAAAGCTAATGCAGCTGAAATTGTTCCAACAATCTGCATCACTTGTTGTTTCCAAGGAGTAGCACCAAGTATATATCCAGCTTTCAAATCTTGCATATTATCCCCAGCAATTGCAGCAGCACTACAAACCAAAGCACCTATAATTATTGCTCCAGCTGCCCCTTCCACACTTCCTGTACCAAGTATTGCCAAAAGCAAAAGTGAAGTAAACAAAATTGTAGCAATCGTTACACCAGAAATCGGATTATTAGAAGAGCCAACAAGACCAGCCATATAACCAGCAACTGCTGAAAATAAAAACCCAAAAACCATCATAACTATTGATAAAAGCAAAGCAATTTTCCAACTGTGAATAACATCAATATATATAAAAAACACTGGGATAACTGAAAATAATAATGCTATTCCAACCCACTTAATTGGAATATCCATCTCTTTTCTATCTATTTTTTTACCGGAATTTACATCTTTATAAGCAGCTAAACTTGATTTCACTCCGGCAACCAATGGTTTGAATAAATTAATAACTGACCAAATTCCACCAACTACCATCGCTCCTACTCCCAAATATCTGATCTTTGAACTCCAAATATCAAGTGCAACATCCATATTTACAATTTCATAATTTCCAGTAATAAATGAATAAATCGGAATCGCAAATAACCAAGAAATTAATCCACCAGCAAAAACTAAAATTGAAATATTTTTACCTACAATATATCCAACAGCAACTAATGCAGGTGAAAGATCTGTTCCAAAACCAAAAACTGTTTTACCAGCACCTTGTGAATCACGAACAAAAGGAACACCAAAAGCACCTTCCAAAGCAGAATTCCACATCATAAATCCCTGTTGTAACAATTTCATAAATCCACCAACCAAAGCAGTATATAAAATTATTAATATCTCTGATTTTCCTGTTGCTGTTTTTTCTTTCGCATCATTTCCAGCTTGCAAAACTTCAGCAGTAGCAATTCCTTCAGGATATTTTAATTTCGCTTCAATAATTAATGCTCGTCTAAGTGGAATTGTAAATAAAACACCAATAATTCCACCAATTCCAGAAATTTTTGCAATTTCAATATAATTAAAATCTTCCCAATAACCCATTAAAACCAAAGCAGGAATTGTAAAAATAACACCCGCAGCCAAAGATTCTCCGGCAGATGCGGCCGTTTGAACAATATTATTTTCAAGTATATTCGATTTTTTAAATAAACTCAATATTCCCATTGAAATAACTGCAGCAGGTATTGAAGCACTTACAGTCATTCCAGCAAATAATCCTAAATATGCATTTGCGGCGGCAAGAATTACTGATAAAATAATTCCTAAAAGTACCGCTTTGATTGTAATTTCAGGTAAGTTTTTTTCTGACATTTTAATATTCCTCCATTTTTTTATCAAAATTACGATAATTATTTATTCAATCTCATTTCCATTATTATCTACCTTTAACAAGAAAATTAAACCACCCTGTTCCACACATGAACATGTTTCACCAACGATTACAAAATTACCATCGTTTGTTTTAGTAGCTGATAGTGCCATGTCCCATGGTCTCCCACCATAAGTTTTATACCAAATCATATTCCCATTCCTATCGGTCTTTAATATTCTTGCATCCGATTTAGCATATCCAGTGAGTAAAAACCCTTCATCATCTGCTTCAATAACCGAAAAAACATTCCGCAATATAGTATCACTATATACTTCTTTAAATTCTATTACACCATTTTCATCTGTTTTAATAAAATAAGTTCCAATATCATCATAATCACGTGAATTGGAATATTGTCCGATAAAAGCATATCCTTCATCACTCGTCATTATAGATGATTGGTTTATGAAAT
>JAOZRH010000071.1 GCA_029931905.1 Fidelibacterota bacterium | reverse complement strand
TACCTTTAGTTACATTTACAAGTATTCTTATATCAGCTTGTGGTAACCATTTACCTCTTAATCCAGAACCTAATTCTAAAACATATTTCGTTTGTGTAATAGCTCTCAAAAAAACAACTTTAGATGATCCAGTTTCTAAATACTTTACAAATTTAACTTCATATTCTTCCTCTTCAATAGCATTTTTCTCTTTAACGAAAACTCTAATGTTTTCAATATATCCATCTTCTATTTCCAAAGGATATGAATAAAAAGAATTTGCTGGATATGAAGATGATCTAAAATTAAATTCTTGCTCTTTATATTGTTTTGCATCTAATAATGGTGGAGTTAAAACTGAAGATGGAGAGGGATATTGAATAGATTCTCCGTCTTCAGTTATTATAATTGTTTTATATTGTCCATTTTCTTCAATAATTTTATAAGATGCTTTGGTACAAAATTCATAACCTTCTGATTCAAATTTCAATAGTTGACCTGGATTATTTATATATAATTCACGTCTAGTAACATTATTTTGTTTCGATGGTAATATATTAAAGTCAACTTCTAATTTAGCAATTATCTCAGCAGCTATCGCAAAAGATGGAAAATATCCGTAGATTGAAGCGTGAAGATGAATATTCTCACTCGTTTCAGAAGTTGCTATAAATGACTCCTTAAATAAATAGTCATAATAATTTTTTAAATCATAATTTGTGTGTCCTAAAATATTTAGAAGAAAACCTAAAAACCCAACTTTATTTATTTGTATATTATAAACATCTAATTCCTTTTTCAATTCAGCTTCATAATAATCAATAAATTCTTCAGGTGTCCTTGGTGTAAAAACTGTTGGCATATCTAAAATCCTTGCACTAGTTGATTTATTTCATGAATTAACCAATGTGATTGTTCTCTCCAAGTTGCTTCTCGATAAGCACTACAAAAATAATTCATAGGTAATGTTGTAAGTTCATTTGAAGTTCTAGTACCTATTAATTCTTTTGTTGGTAAAGATTGTGGAAAAATACCGACACATTTACCAACGAATCTAATTGTTTTTAAATTTGGTAAATATCGTACAACATAAATAGAAGCTGCATAATCAATTGCTCCGTAAAATTGTGATGTATCATTTTCTTCATAATACTGTGGAGAAGGATCAACTATCCCATCAACAACTGCTCGGATATATTCAAGCCACATATGATGAAAATGATATATATCAATGTCGGCATTATCTATATATGTTACCGAACATTGTTCAGTATTTGTTATTTCTGTTGCATAAGGTATACCACCAGTTCTTGAAGAGACTCTTTCCGTATTGATTTGATTAATTGGTGGTGTAAAGTCAATCGCCGAAAATGTCATAAATTTACCAGTTAATGAAAAGAAAGACTTATTGTCACTTTGTGAATATAAATGCATATTACTTAAATTCCAACCACTTAAATCTGGTGGAACCATAAAAATAAAATTATACCCATTTATATCGGGATTGTAATCACGATATAATTGTGTATAAAAATAAGTCAATACAGTTTCATTTGATTGAAAAACATTATCAATATAATCAATCAACGTAGTTGAATTATTATTCATCATTCTTTCCTCGAAAACAAAAAAGGGCTAGAAAACTAGCCCTATATAATCACATTTGATATCCAGATTTAACAAAGTGCATAAATTTCTTACCAACAACTTGTTGATGACAAATGACTTTTTTCATATCTGAAAGTATAACGTTGAGTAACAAAAGTCTGATTTTACCAGCAGTTGGTGGAGTATAATTTTTTTCGATATCAATATTGATTTGATTTTTCTCAAATATTTTATTAATTATTGTATTACACAATCTTCGTATTTTTGCAACATCTGGATTATTTTTAGATGAAACTATTGTTCTTTTAAATTTCGAATATATATCAGCTTTACAAATATCTTCTTTTTGTTGTATATTTAATCTTGATAATATTAAAAGAATTAATTCACTAATATATTTATGAAGATTATAATCTGCTAATCCTTGAATAATAACTTTTATTAATTCTTTGTTAACGTTCGAGTCTCTATATAACGCATTTATAAATGTTATAGAAACATTTCTTTTTGTATTACTAACAATGTAATCAGTCACATCATTTGCAATGTCTTCTCTTTCATTAACAGACATCAAATCAATTTGTTCAGAATCTTCATTTTTTCCCATTGCTGTTGTATCTAATTTTGCACCTTCTCGTTTAGCTTGATAATAAAGTGGAGCTATACCTCCAGTATATTCATCTTTTCCAGATGCTAAATTTCTTTGTTTATTGAATACAAAAATTTGTCGAATTCTAGACCAACTTTGTTCAAATAATCTTCTTAATCCTAAACGTCCTGCAGGATCAGATTTAATTTGTTGGGAGTATTTCTTTAACAACGTTGGAACAAAATAATCTTTTAAAAGAAACAATGGTCCATCATATTTTGTTATTACAAACTTTTTACTCATATTTGCAACAACATAGTTCATTGTTTTTTCATCACAATATCTAATAAATTTCTCTTTTCTACCATTCCATAATTTCATTAATAGTATGAAAAATGCATTTTCAGTAATTACTTTTTTATTATTTTTAATAC
Source organism: Fidelibacterota bacterium (assembly GCA_029931905.1). Classification (GTDB taxonomy): domain Bacteria; phylum Fidelibacterota; class Fidelibacteria; order Fidelibacterales; family Fidelibacteraceae; genus TCS52. The sequence continues at coordinate 7,454 of JAOZRH010000071.1, read as the reverse complement.
CATAATATATTAATAAAAGAAGTATTTGATAATAAGGGTCTTTATGCATTCTATTTTTCATAGCACCTTGACCCCAATCTTTTTTAAATGCTTTAAAAACTTCTTCATTTGTTAAGTCTAAAAGTTTGTATAATTTTTTTGTAACGGCGTTGAATGGTAAATTAAATTTATAACAATATCCTTTTCCTGATTGAGCCATAGAATGTTGATATGCTTCTGACACAATCTTTGAAATTTCAAAAAATACCTGTTGTTCTAGATTTCTATCTAATAATAATTTCTCTTCTATCTTTTTCGAAACGTCTATAATACCAGACACTATTTTTTTCTCCGTTATCTTTGTTTTATATCATCGATCCTGCTGCTCCTGCTGCTGCTCCTATTAGTCCTTGTGTTAAAAACTTCTTTCGAAGTTTTTTCTTTTCTTCTTCTGTTTGAGGTTTATCTTCACCAGCTTTAGCAGATAAAAAACTTCCAACTCCCCAAACCGCAGCTTGCTTCAAAACAGCAGGATTAATTTCATAAAGACGATGAACAGAAATCATTTTTTTATACCGCTGCTGCAACAACCTTAGCTACAGCTTTTATATTTTTTTCAGCTCTTTCAACAGTTTCAATTAAACGATCTCTATCAAAAACTTTCGAATATATTTCACTTTCCATTAAGTTTGTAATTCTTCCCCAAATAGAAAATGGAAATGCTATTTTCCGTAAAAGATTTTCCATTACAACAACTTTAACAGAATATTCAATAGCCTCTTCAGTTTCAACACCTTCTGTAATTAATTTTTTAGATATTTCGACTGATTCATTAAAGTATTTTTTCTTTCTTTTCTCTGGATCTAATCTATAAAAATTAGAATCTAAATATTCAAAAATCTTTTTAGATAATTTATTTCTTACAATCTCATTAGATTCTTCAAGAATTTTATAATCAATACCAGCACCATACACTTCAGGTTTCAAATTAGTTATTTCGTAAACATCTTTTACACTTTTGGTTAATTCTATTAAAAGTTTCTGTACACTTTCTAATTGTTCGGATTCTTCAAGTTTACTAAAAAGTTGTGTATAATAAAGCATATCAATATTTGATTTAATTTCAAAATCAACTATGTCATATTCTTCGAAAAGATGTGCTGCTTTATCATATTTACTGAAGTTATCCTGTACAGTTTCTAAAAGACTTTTTTGTTGATAATCTTTTGAAGTCTTAATTTTTCGAAGTGCTTTTTGAGATTCTTGTACTATTTGCATATCAGTCTCAGTTAAATATTCATTAAACATAATTTACTCCTTAATAAGCAAAATAATTTGATTGTTGATTACTACTTGATTTCCAATTTAAATTATTAAACGTTTCAATTGTGTTAATTCTTGATTTATTAACATCAGTTAAATTCATAAATTTATAATGAACATCTCCACGATTATTAACAACTATCAAATTTGGGACTCTTAATTTTTTATTAATATATCTCACCATTGATTTGGTGTATGCTGAACTTAAATTAACTTGCTTTTTACTTGAAAAAGATACATTTTCACCTTGTAATAATTTCCTAAAATTCTTTGTAACATACGCTGAATATAATGCATATAATATCTCTTCCGATAATACTAAACAATAATTTGGAAAATCTGTTACTTCATTTTTGGCTGTTTCGATTTCAACATCAAGAATTTTAACATATTCACAAATTGCAATAGCTATTGAAGTTAAGAAAATATACTGAATAATGTTAGTAATCCATTCGTAAAAAAGATTTTTTAATCCATTCACATCAAATTGTTGATTACCTTGCATATGAACTGATCTTATTACTTCATCTTGATTAGTATTTTTAATATAATGGTTCATAAATTCAGCTATACCACCATCAACTATATTTTCAAAATTTGAAATAATTGTTGACATATTTGGTAAAATTTTATTTAATTTTTTTCTTGATTTATTAGATAACGGCTTAATCTTTGAAGAAATACTATCCATAGTATTTACATAATTTGAAATTAATTTTGCTACGCTTTCATCTCCATTTTTAACAGAAAAATGAATTTTGGTTTGATTTAATTTATTAATAAAATTACCCAATCTATCAACATCATCAGAAATATCTGAACATAATGATTTAACATCATTAACGCTACCTGTTTGATTAACATTCAGATCTCTAACATAATTCTCTAAATCTGGTCTTAATTGTTGAGCCACAAAATTAGATAATTTTAATGCCATTCTTTTTGAAATAAATTCATTAAATGTTTCTTCGAAATTAATATATGTATCATGTTCTGGAACGAATAAACGATCATAACTTCGAAGAATATTTGCAACAGGTTCTGATATTGCATTCTGTAAGTTATTATCTAATTTTGCAAATATTTTATCAGCATGTGGACTTATTCGTTTAACAGTTGTTTCTAAATTTGTGTTATATGTTAACCCATACCTAGATCTTAATTCACTTTCATCTAACATGAAACGAAAAAACAATTCTAATTTATCTAATTTTGACATAAACGTATCTAATAATGGAAATAAAACACTTCTATCACCAATATGTTCTGAGGAATCTGGTCCTTTAAAAGATCTGGTAAATTTAATTAATTTTTTAGAATATCTCGAATTAGTAAGTTTTTGTTTAACTCTCTCAATTAAATTATACAACACTCCAGTTTTTTCAGTTTCATAATCAAGAAGTTTAACTAAACTATTTTTATCTGTTCTCTTAATCGTTGTGACAATTTTCTTAACATTATTAAAATTATCAATTGGTAATTTAAGAGCAATTGCAAAAAATAAAAACATTGATAAAGTAAATGAATCAACATCTAATGGTTTTGTACCAACTATAACAGGCACATCAATCATATTTTCAAGAGTAACAAATTGAATTTTTGGATTTAATGTTTTTAATTGTGGATCAGTTTTCATTAACAATTTAATTGTTTCTGTTTTTTCTTTTATCTTTCGTTGCAATTCTTCTTTATTCATTTGTTTTTCACTATAAAATCCTCCAAAACCTCCTCCTCTTCTCATACCTTGTCCCTGTCCTTGACCGACTAAAATACCTCCTAAATCTCCTGCTAAATCAATTTTTTTACCACTACTATCTTCTAAGGGTGAAATCTGATTTGTTAAATTTACAAGATTCAAAAAATTTGCTGTAAAAATTTCTCTTAGAAATGTATTCGAAAGAAAATCTCTAAATTGCTGTTTGTTTTTTTGCAAAAAAGAATCAAACATCATCGGATAAACGAAGATTAATTTCAAATGAAGGTTCCTACCAGCAGAGGTATTCCTCATCGGATTTGTTGCCTTCGAATACATTCCTGATCCTCTAAGATTCATGTTTTAACCTCACATTTGAGTTCTTTTGTTAATAATATCAATTCTTTTGAATAATTTGGATAAAGATCTTTATATTTTTTTAAAGAATCATTTATTAATTTACACATACGTTTTTTTGTTGGTGGATGAGATGTGCCCAAAAAGATTTTTAACAGAAACTCTTTTACTATTTCTTTAACTGGTTTTTTATTTTGTGGTGTTAAAGTCTTTTTGAAAGCTCGAACTAATTCATCACCATAACCATATTTATTAGCGAATTCATCTGCATTATATTCATTTCGATGCTCCAAAAAATCAATAGATCTGAGAATTAAAAGAATTGTTATTAATGCAGGAATTATTGGTAAAAAGAAAATTAATATTCCACTCGATTTTGAAAAAATTGTTCTCAACACATGATAAACATGACTTTTGTGTTGATAGATATGTCCTATCTCATGTAACAAAACTGCTGTTAATTCTCTTGGTTTTAGTTTTTGCATAAAAACAGGGTTGAAATTAATGATAACACGATTTACATATTTTGAATTTTTTAAATCTTCTTCTAATAATTTTTTAATATCTTTCAAATTTCGAAATTTTGTTGATTTAAATATTAATCCATTATATATTGGTATGACATGTGCAGTTCCAATTTTCTTTGTTGTAAAAAGTACTCTTTTTAAACCTGTAAAATCTTTAATATGTTTTTCTATTCTTCTACGATTTTTTATATCGTTTGGATCTTTTTTCAACTCTGCAAAATCTTTATCAATTTGTTTTAAAATTTCTTCCCGAAATGGTGAAACTTCATATATAATCATATTTATTCTCCAATGAAAAAATAAAATTAGAGAGGTCAAATAGACCTCTCTGATATTACAAATCCTTTTTTATATGACAAACTTTATCATATAGACAAAAGAAACATTTTTTATTCACGAATGGATCATCTTTTGTCGGTAATTTGTTATTATTAACATACCAATTAATTCTTTTAATCTTTTCATCAATAAAATCAATATATGGTTTCGAAAGCTCATCTGTTAAATTAATTGTCAATGTTGTCATGAAGAAAAAAGTATTAGATTTTGAATTTAAAATTTTCTTTATATGTTTGATTCGAGACAACATCTCTCCAAAATCTTCAACATCTGAAGCTAAAAGATCATGTGCAACATAAATAAATTGTAAAGTATCAATTTTATAATAGTCTAATTTTGGTGGTTGAGTTCTTCTCTTAACATTTGCTGTTTTAGCTTCATTTAGATAATTTTCTAAAATATATTTATAAGTCATTGTTTGATAAAAATCTTCATTTCTTGGTCTTTGATTTTTGATTATTTTCTGATAATCAGCATAAGTACATGATTTGATTTCTGCTAAAATATTATGACCTATTAAAGCATCAATACGACCAGAAAATCTAATTGAAGGGACTTTTATAGATGGTTCTAATTCTGTAAATTGATCTGTTGTGTTTTGAATAAAATCATGAATTGCAGAACCAATAGTTCCTCTCATTAAAACTGGCAACCATTTTGATGCAAAAGATTCTACTGGTGTTTGTAAAATTTTAAATACAACATTAGCAATACAATTATGTGCTATATCATACCCACTAATATTTTGTGTTAATCGATTATATAATCTATTTTTATTATCTGATTTCTTCCAAATCTCTTCCACAAATAATTCTATATTAAATGGTGGAAGAGATTGTTGGTTTGTATCAATTAAATTACTTTGATTGTTAAATTGTGGACAATTTTCTGGATTTTTTAAAGGTGTTTGTAACGGCGAATTTGTTTCACCTTGTTTTGATGCGGACGAAGCAACAATTTTATCACCTTCATTTTCAGAAATCATTTTCACAATATCTTTAAATTCACTCAACGATTTCTCCTCCTTATATTTTGAAAAAAAGAAAATGGGAGATCCTTCCTCCAGCCACCGCTGGCAGTCCGTCCAACATTGTTGTTGGACGAAAGTCTCCCCTGGCGCCAAGGGTATTTACTGGGAAATAGTGCGAGCTGACAAACTAATGTCGCTGCGTTATCGATCCCACCCTTTATTTCTTCAGGCGCCTTTAAGATAACATTTCTATATAAAAAACTTAAATATTAAGTTATTTTCTTCTAGATTTATTAGCTATTTGCATAGCAGCTTTTCTAGCTCTTGCTCCATATTTTTGCATCATTTTATCTTTCAAACCAAAATATATTTTTTTAACTTTTAAATATTTTCTCGCAAGAGGATCATTTGCTTCAGTTGCCATCTTAACAGCAATTTTTCCAATTAGCATATCCAATTTCTTTTTTCGATCAAATTTTACAAGTGACTGTTTAAACATATTAATAACTCCTTAAAGATAATCATTAGTCAATTTCGAAGGCTTAAATTTTTTCTTCTTCTTAGAATTTTTCTTTTTAGTTCTGTCACAAGCTTCTTCTAAATATTCTTCAACACCACTAAGAGAAGTTTGGATTACTGGTCCAGTTTTTTCTTCTATACTTGTTTCTTTCAAACAAGTATCAACCTCTACAGGTCTCTTTAATTCTAAAATACCTTCCCATGGAGTAAAAAGTGATTTAGAAACTTTAACATTAAATTTAGCATTTTCAACTAATTTTGATTTATTGAAAAATCCTTTAAGAGGTGGTATCTCTATCTCACTTATTATCTTTCCATCTTCACGTATATCTTTACCTTTAAGAATAATGCTCATTCTTTCAGATAATGGTATCTCAAAAAAAGATTCTGCTGTAGCTTCTGTTCCGGAAATTACATTTTCGAATTTAAGCTTCGAAGTTTTGTCTAAATTAATAGTTATTTTGTCTTTAGACATAAAAAACTCCTTCTAATTTAATATCAATATCATCAATCTTAATTGATTTTAATTTGGTTTTTACTTTTATTTTTTCTTTTAAATCACAGAGCACATCAACTTCATCATAATATATTAATTTACTTTTAACTCTTATCGTTTTTGGTGTTGATATTATTCCACCACCACCGGCTCCTTGATAAACAACCTTCTCAACCGTCTCACCAGAACCTTCTTTCTTCAAATATGTTCTAAGAGTTGAATAAGTACATTTTTTAATATTATTAACATAATCTTCGTAGTAATATGATATATACAAATTTGAGTTTGTATAAATATTTTGTTGTTTCCAAATTCTTAAATAATAATCATCGTCATTATTTCTTAAATTATAATCATCTAAATAAATACTAATTATACCTAAAGAAGCAATTCCAGAATCTACCAATATATGATTTTGATCAACAGGTTGATTTAAACTAATTGTTTTATCTCTTCTAAATAATTGCCAATTAACATTATTTATAGGTTGATTTGTTTGAGAATCAATTATATAAACCTTAAAATCTGGACAAACTAGTTTAGTATATAAAGATAAATCTGAAACTGAAAATTTCGAAATACTAGAATACAAAGAAAGATTTTGTTTTTCTTTAGTTTCATCTACATTCGTATATAATCCAAGAGAGTTTTCAGATTTATTTATCTTAGAATATAAATCTAAAACTGCTTGAGAATCATTTTTTATATCAGTAAAAAGATCTAATTGATTAAATTTTAAAGATTCAACTAAAGAAAATATATCAAGAGATTTATGATCAAAATCTCTTAGTTCTCTTTCATAGAGTCCATAGAAAAAATCTGAATAGTCTTGATTGGAATAAATCCCTTTATCTTTAAATACTATTTCTTTAGGTACATTCGATTTTACATTACTATATAAATGTAAACTCATTTCAAACTTTGTGCGTATGCCAAATAGTTCTTAGAATTAATGTTTAAATTCTAAAATCAATTCTAATTTTCTATGATCACGGATAGCATCAGGTAATAAAACAGAATTTCCAAAGGTTTCTTCAAATGAATCATTAAATAAACCATCATATAAATAATTGATTAATTCTGTACAATAAAATTGATCATCATACCTTTCAAATTCATAATCATAATCTATATGATTATTTTTAATTTCTATCACTTTGTTTGTAAATAATTCTCTATTAAAATTATTATATCGTAATACACAAACAGAATCAGCTCGACAAAAATCTAAAATATCTTCTTGAACTGTAC
>JAOZRH010000070.1 GCA_029931905.1 Fidelibacterota bacterium | reverse complement strand
CTATGGCATCACATCTTCTTCTATCCAATAGAAAACCGAAGCTCTATTTACATCTGGCATAAATTGAAATTTATAATCTTTATCTTTTAGAATTTTGCTAATTTCTCGTTGTTTAATCTTTAAATGTTTTGTGAGATTAAAATAATCATCTTCGGTTAGGTGATTAATATCTTTCAACGAAATATTTTCAAAAAGCGTTGATTGTATTGGTAATCCTATTATTTGAGATAACAATTCATTAATTGAAATATCACTTCGTTGAACAATTAGTAATGTTTTTGCCTGACTTCTAATATATCTAACAAATGCTTCAGAAGTGCTAAATTGAAATAAATTTTGCATATTTACATTAATTCTATTCAATTCATCTTGAGAAAAGATTAAAACTTTTTTCATTAATGGATGTGAAAATCCTTCAATATTTAACGGTCCCCAACCTTCAACGAACATTTGGTAACTATTTTTTTCAAGAGCTTCGATTTCTTCGTCAGAAATTCCTGCATTTTTTAGTAAATAATAATAACCCGGACTAAATGTTCCCCAATCTCTGTCCAATAATATTTCTTTTCTTTTATAAATTTTATCTCTAACAAAATCAATAAAATTTCTTGCAAATTCATCATAATTAACTAATTGTTCTGTTAGATTATTTTCTAATTCTACTGCAGAAATACTACTTCCTTTTGGTAAACCATAGATATTGAATATTCTATGTGCCGTATTTTTTTTGAATTTATAATTATTTCCTTCTTTAATTAATTGTGGTTTATAATTTTCAAATCCTTCAATATTTACATCTAAGTTAATTTTTTCACCAAATAATTTTCCAACTTCTTTCAATTGTTCAACAAATTCCGTGGAAGCTTTTAATTCTTTTGCATTTCCATTGTTATGAATTTGAAATGCCAAAAAATTATATTTGTATTCGTTCATTAAATCTGCAATAATTTCCATTTTTTCTTTATCTTTTGTATGATTTCCAGCATCACCAATCACAATAAGAAAATTAGTTCCATCAGCATCAACAGGCGAATCATAAAGAGAATTAATAATACCATCAAACATACTTTCTGTGTATGAATAATTTTTTATATCATTTGCTTTTACATTACTTAAAAAATTTAAAATATCTTTTGTGTTTCAAAATTCTTTAACCTGAAAAGCCCTTTCTTCACCTTCAGAAATATCACGATAAATTCCTACAGCAAATTTAAATTTATTGTTTGAATTATTTTTTTCGATTTTTGACATAAATTTAGTGATTGCATTTTTTACAGATCCAAAATATGGTTGCATACTTTTAGTAGCATCAATAACAAAAAATACATTTACATTTTTCTTTTTAATCAGTTTTTTAGTGATTTTATCAATTACGATAGAAAAATTTTCAGCAGAAAAAATTGTTTCTCCTTTGTTTTTTACATCACCAATAATTCCAGCTTTAAGAATTTCTACTTTTTTATTATTATTTTTTATTGTCATTGGATTTTCTAAAAGTGGAAATCTTGGAAGTGAGCCATTTGCTCTTTTTTTGAGATTGTCTTTATCCCAGATTTTCATAGTGTCAGAAATCGTTTTTTCTGTAGTAGAATAATCTAAACAAGAGTTAATGTCTGCCCAAAAAGTTAAATTCTTTTTCGCGTTTCTCTCTTTTTGTGCCTCTTTTTCCCAATTTGGTTCAACAGCAATTCTAGAATCCCAATCGATTAAACGATTTTTATTAGTCCAACCCAATATTTCTGTACGATCATTTATTGAAGCAATAAAGTCAGCAGTTGATAATAAATACCATTCATTTCCTTCAGAGTCAATATCAGTTTTATAAACATAATAATATTCAAACATTTGCGATTTATTGCCAGTAAATTCAGAATTCGTTGAAGGTCCGGTTTTAAATTTTACATAATTAAGATCATTTACATCTTGACCTTTAATAGTTTCTACAGTATTTACGATCAATGCTTTTTTATTAATATTATATTTTGATGTAACGAGACATTTATTCCATAACAATAATTCTCTTTTATGTATCCATCCATAATCAATAGCATCTTTAGAAAGTTTTCTTCCAGTAACATTATCGTCCTTATAAATATGTGCAAATTCACCATTTTCCTCAATTACATAATAATAATCCATATAATTTAAGGTTTTTTTAACATCACTACTTGGTGATGGCTTTGTGTGTGTTTTTGCTTTATCTATTGGTGAATATACAATCCAATTTGCAAAAGTTTTATCTTTTTTATTTGTTACTGGTGATAAATTATTTTCATCATTTGGAACATTGTATTTACGAGGATATCTTAATATACTTTGTGCAAACAATGTGTTAAATGCAAAAATTGAAATTGCAAGTGATAGAATTAGTAATTTTTTTCTCATTTTTTTCTCCGTTACTTATTGTCGAATATTGATTTATTAGAACTATCAACAATAGATATTTCTAAATTATTATATGTTTTTATTGTATCTGTTTCTGAGATATACTCGGGAAGATATATTTTTGTTTCAATGTTTTTATAACTATTTAATCTTTTATCTAATAAATCTAATTTTTCATAATCAAATTGATAAACATATTTTGATAATACTAAATGTACATCATAACCCTCATTTTCAGAATAATAGTTTGAAGTTAATAATTCATCGTAAAAATCATTTATTCTATCAAATATTTTATTAAATAATGATGTTTCTGTAATGTTATAGAGTCCTTTCCAGCAATTTTTGTCATCTTTTGATGAAATTTTTATTATTCCATTTGTGATGTATGTATATAAATCATTGTTTTCTGCAACTTTTTCAATACTATTGAAAATATTGTCTCTATCGATTCCACCATCAACAACATCTGTAAAAATTACTTGGAATGGTTTGTAAGTTATTGGAACTATTATTTTTGTAAATTTTTGTTTTTTATTATTTTCAGGAAATATCACTTGATAAGTAATGTTGTCCCAATTATTCTCTGTAATTGTCCATCTGTTTTTTTGATTTTCATCTAATATTAACTCTAAATTTTTTGAATTTAAATCGTTTATGTTTTTTATTATTTTTTTCGTATTAAATACTTTATTGCTATCTGTATCTATTGAATATTTTTTATATTTTAATCCAATAGGAGATTTTGCATTTTTTCCCAGTTTATTAACCACTTTCCATTCAATTGCTAATTCTGTTTTCTTTTCGAACAAATTACAACTGCTTAGTAAAAAAACTGCTATCATTAAGGAAATAATTCTTTTCATTTTACACCTCTAAATTTTATAATATATCAAATTTATCATAGTTCTTAATCTAACAAAAATAATGATAATAAAAAAGTAAAAATAAATGAAATAGTTGATTATAAAATATTTGGTGATTTAGCATTTTAAAATTAATCATTTTCAATTTGACAAAATAATTATTAAATTAAATAAAAAAAGGAGAAAATATCAAAAAAAATAATCGTTCAAATGGAATATTGTTACATCCAACTTCATTGCCAGGAATGTGGGGAAGTGGTGATTTTGGAAAATCTGCATATGATTTTATTGATTTTTTAAAAGAAACAGATCAAAAATTATGGCAAATACTTCCATTGGTAATTCCAGATACTTTTGGTTCGCCTTATGCGAGTATTTCTGCATTTGCAGGTAACACATCGTTAATAAGTCCAGAAGAATTATTGAAAGACAAATTGATTTCAAAAAAAGATTTAATAAAAATAGAAACTGAGATAAAAGATAAATTTGAAAGAAAAGAGCAGGTTTTAAACATTGCTTATGAAAAATTTATTAAAACAAATATTTTTAAAAAAGAATATAATAAATTTGTGAAAAATGAATCGTTTTGGATTGATTATACGGCAAACTTTTTATTATTGAAGGAAATATATAAAACCAAAGCTTGGAATGAATTTCCTAAAAAGTTTAAAAATAATGAAAAAATTTCTACACAATGGAAAAATAAGAATAGAGAAAAATTAGAAAAAATCAAATTCAAACAATTCTTGTTTTTTTATCAATGGAATAAAGTTAAAAAATATGCAAATAAAAAAAATATTGAAATTATTGGAGATATTCCAATTTTTGTTTCTTACGATTCTGCTGATGTTTGGGCAAATAATTCTATATTTAAATTAGATTTAGAAGGAAACCCAAAAGTTGTTGCAGGTGTGCCACCAGATTATTTTAGTGAAACGGGACAGCTTTGGGGAAATCCACATTACAATTGGGATGAATTGTATAAATGTGATTATTTATGGTGGATAAGCAGAATTAAACATACATTAAAGATGGTTGATTATATTCGAATGGATCATTTTCGTGGATTTGAAGCCTCGTGGGAAGTTCCTTTAGGAGAAGAGACGGCAATAAATGGTAAATGGGTAAAAGGGCCAGGGAAGGTATTTTTTAATTTCCTTAAAAAGAAATTTGGAGATTTGCCAATAATTGCTGAAGATCTTGGTGTTATTACCGATGAGGTAAGAGATTTAAGAGACGAATTTAATTTTCCCGGAATGAAAATTTTACAGTTTGCATTTGATTCTGAAAATAATTTGTTTTTACCACAAAATTATGATACAGAAAATTGTGCTGTATATACCGGAACTCACGATAATAATACAACTCGTGGTTGGTATAATAATGATGCAACTGAAAATGATAAAAACAATGTAAATAAAATAACAGATTATGATGGAAAAAATATTTCTTGGGCATTAATTCGTTTAGCTATGAATTCAAAAGCAAATTGGTCAATAATTCCAATGCAGGATATACTGAATTTAGATGAATCTGCTAGAATGAATTTTCCTGGAACAGCAGAAGGAAATTGGAAGTGGCAAATGGAAAATCTTAATATTCCTAAAGAGATAAAAAATAATTTAAAAATATTAACAGAAAAAACGGAAAGATAGTTTTATTAATTAGAAATCATGAACCGAAAGTCGATGAAGTCAATTACGAATTATGTTTTTTATGCTGAGATGACAATAAATGACAAAGTAACTTAATAATAATGAAATATTTTAAAATAATAATAGTAGTATTTTTTGGATTAATATTTTCAACGAAAGTGTTTGCATCTGATACCACAGCAGTAATTATGGAACAGATGAATGATTATTTTAAAATTAATGGAATATCTAAAGCAAATATATCATATAAAAATTATTATTTCATAGCCAAGATTATAAATAATAGTAAAATTTATTCAAAAAACTTTAGAGAAGGCAAATTAAAAAATGAATTTAATTCGATATTAAATTTTTCAAAATATTTATTCGAAAATTTTTCTACTGGAATAAAAATGAATTATTTTATTTTAAGTGATGAACATATAAACTATTCAAATGATTACTCAAAAATGTTATTAGGAGTTTCAAATCAATATAATCGCAAAATGAAATATATTTTTGATCTTGGATATTTGTCGGAAAATAGATTGACAATTGGAGATGATGGATATTTTGTAAATTTAAAAATTCGTCAAAATAAAGATTTTAAATTGAAACCATTTTCGGATATGAATTATGAAAAAACAAATAAAAGAACGAATTATAAATTTGACAATAGATTGTCTTATAAAACTGATATCAACAATATAAAAAATATAATTAAAGGTGGATATAAGGTTATTAATAGAGAATATTTTGTTGATGAAACAGGTAGTAATATTGAAAAGAGAATTAATGAAAAGTTTGATATTCGTAATAGTTTAACATTTCCATTATCATCAAATTCACAAATGACTTATGATGTCGAATATGTCTCAAACAGTGAAAAACATAGATTTTCATACGCTGATTCTATTGTTGAAAGAGAGTATGAGAGATTTGAGTTTGACAATAAAATAATGTTAGTAAAAAAACATAAAAAGTTTAAAACCGCATTGTATTTGTCAAATGAATATAAACAATATAATTCAAAGGCAACATCTGAAGGAATCCGTTTGCCAGTTGGATATACATTTGACAAGAAAAAAATTAAATTCAAATCTTCGTATCAACTTTCAAAAAATGATAGTGTAGAGGTTAATTATTTTGTTTCACTATTAAATTTTGATACTCCAGATACATCTAATTATGACGAAAGAGATGAAGTAGCATACTCAATTAATGTGGGGTGGAGACATAAAATTAATCCTTTTTTACAATTTTCAATATACGGTGATTTTTATTTCCATCATTTAGTATATTTATATAGACAAAGATCTGCTCAAAATCATTCAAACAGAATAGTTTCGTTAAAATCTGATTTGATATTAAATATTCCAAAAAAAATTGTTTGGCGATCACATCAAGAAATATATACTAATTATTTTGTCTATGATTACGAATATTTGCCATTTGTTCATATAAATAGTATGGTATTTAGAGGATTAAAATTAAATCAAAATGTGAAATATTATTTTGTAAATAGTTTTGGAATAAATTTAAAATTATTTGTGAGATGGGAAGATAATGGATTTTTAGATTGGGATAATTTTTATCAAGAGATAACTAATGATAAATTTGAGTATAAAATATCAACATCTGTTTTTAAAAAATTATACAATTTTTCTGTAAATATTGGGCCATCATATTCTCAGCGTTTTGAATATGTATATAATTTGTCAGATGAGAAAGATTTGAGTTATTATTCATATAGAAAAGGTGTAAATTTTTCAATTAATTATAAAAGAATTATAAATATTAGATACAATATTCAAAATATTCAGCAGAAAAATAGAGAATCATATTATAATAATTCCGGATTGATAAGTGTTCATTTTGTAATTTAAAAATTATTACTCAATTTAAAATTATAACAATTATATTTTTTTGATTATAAGTTGTTTTTTATTAGTTGGTTTTTCAGATAATTCTAATCTTGATTCGATTATTTTTTCAATATTTGTAACGGCATTTTCATTATTTGAATGTATTCTGAAGAGTAAATCATTTCTATCAATTTTGTCACCGATTTTTTTATGTATTTCAATACCAGAAACAGGATCGATTTTGTCTTCACTTGTTCTCCTTCCAGCTCCGAGAGTGATTGCATCTAAACCAAGTTGCATAGAATTTACTTTTTGCAGATGTCCTGTATTTGTTGCAAGAACATCTTTAATGTATTTCGCTTTTTTATATTTTTCAGGATGATCTAAAAATGAAATATCTGCTCCTTGTTGTTTCGCAATTTCCTTTAATTTTTCAAAAGCACTTCCATTATTTATCAAACTATTTAATTCGTTTTTTATTTCACTTATACTTCGTTTAGGATCTTGCATTAACAAAGATTCTACTGCTAATTCCATTGTTTCTTCTTTTATATCAGCAGGACCTTTTCCTTTTAATACATCAAGTGATTCTTCAATTTCCAACCAATTACCAATTTTTATTCCCAATGGTTGACTCATATCTGTAATTACAGCTCTAACTTTTAATCCGTAGTTTTCACCAAAAAATTTTAATTTATTTGCCAATTCTAAACTATCATTATATTCTTGAATAAATGCTCCGTTTCCAGTTTTTACATCAAGAACTAATCCTTCAATTCCTTCTGCAATTTTTTTGCTTAATATCGAAGTGCAAATCATTGGAATTGAACGAACTGTTGCAGTTACATCTCTAAGAGCATATAATTCTCTGTCTGCTGGACATATATCGTCAGTTTGTCCAATTAAAGCACAGCCGATATTATTTGTTTGACTGATAAATTGTTCGTTAGTCATATTTACAGAAAATCCGGGAATGCTTTCCAATTTGTCAAGAGTTCCGCCTGTATGACCAAGGGCTCTTCCAGAAATCATAGGGATTTTTACTTTTCCAGTTGCTGCTAAAAGTGGAGCTAAAACAATAGAAATTTTATCTCCAACTCCGCCAGTTGAATGTTTATCTACAACAAATTTATCTGACTTTTTGAATTTTATTCTTTTTCCACTATTAATCACAATATCTAAAAAAGATGCTGTTTCATTTTCTGTTAATCCTTTAAAATAAATTGCCATTAATAGTGCTGACATTTGATAAGCTGGAATAATTTTATCTAAAAATCCAATGACAAAAAATCGTATTTCATCTTTTGTTAATTCTTTTCCTGCTTGTTTTTTTTCAATGATTGAATATGCTAACATTTGTTATTCCTCAATTTTATAATTTTTTGCTAATTCTATATATTCGTCTGCCGAGTCAAGAATATTTTCATATTCTTCATCGCTAATATCACGAACTATTTTGCCCGGGACTCCGACTACCAATTTTCGTTCTGGTACAATAAAATTTTCTTTTATTAATGCACCAGCTCCGACAATTGATCCTTTGCCAATTTTTGCGCCATTTAGGATTGTTGCTCCCATTCCTATTAAAGTATTTGATGCAATTTCACATCCGTGTATTGTACAATTATGTCCAATTGTTACATTTTCGCCAATTTTTGTTGAATCTTTTCCATATCCAACATGAATAACTGTACCATCTTGAATGTTTGAATTTTTACCAATCTTTACAGAATTAATATCTGCTCGAATTACAGAATTTGGCCAAATATTTACATTCTCATTAATTTCAACTTCACCGAGAATAGTAACTTGAGGAAATATTATCGCAGTTTTCGCAATTTTTGGTTTTTTATTTTTATAATTTATTATCATTTTTCCCCTTTTTTATGAATTTAAAAATTTTACTAAAATTTATATTTATTCTTTCATGAATTGCAAACCAAGTTAAAAATATTCCGATACTTCCTACAATGATGTTTGCACTCCACATAGCAAGCCAGGCGGATAATAAATTCCGATCAGCAAGTCGTTCACCCGCCATTAATAGAACCCAATAAAGGAAAAAGAATATTAAACTAAACGATCCAGCAACTGCAAGATTTCCTTTTCTTGATAACATTCCAAGTGGTGCACCAATCAGTACAAAAACAATACAAGCTATAGGCATTGATATTTTTTTATGGATCTCAACCAAATATTTGTTTTCTTGTTTTTTCTGTTCATTATACATTTTAATATTTGATTTTAATTTGGTATTTAAATTTTTTAATCTTCTTATTTTTGCTTTATAATAACTTTTTTCTTTTTTTGAAATATTTGATCCAAGTGAATCTTCTTGATATGATATTATCGCTTTTGTCAATATTTTTTGTTTATCTGATAATTTTGATTTTGTAGTATCCAAATTATTTGATTTAAATTGCTCGTGTAATCTTATTTTGATATTTTCTTTGTATGTTTTACTAACTTTAACCCGTTCATACATTTGTGGAATATTCATTTCTCTATCACCACGATATTTCGATTCTTTATGATTTAATAGCATCTCAGGGACGGCAATAACAATTTTATGTTTCTCGAAGTCCAAAATTCTATAGACATCACTTTTTTCTCTTTCTAATTGATGAAATTCTCCATCAAATAAATTTAATATAATTTTATCGCCAACTACTTCTAACAATCCAGTGTTAGCATAAATACTTACTTGTTCGTTTTTTTTCGTTGTGTGGTAAATTAACACATTTTTTAGTGTATCGTTTTTCTTTTCTCTAATGAATAAATGGTATCCCGGAATATCATCTAAAAAATAACCAGCTTCGATGCTGAGACCTGGATGTTTTCGTGAAATATCTCTTCTCAATAATTTTGCTTTATGATTTGCATCAGGTAAAACATTATTATTAAAATATATTAAGAAAATTGTTATCAATGATGCAAAAAGAAGTGAGGGTCTGATTATTTTCCCAAAATTTATTCCTGAAGCTCGTAAAGCTGTTAATTCATTATCCTCTCCCAATCGTCCATAAGCCATCAGAATTGATATTAAAACTGACATAGGAACAGCTTGAGCAACTACCCAAGCTAAATTGAGAAAAATAAATTCAATTATTACTAATGGACTTAAATTTTTCCCAACCAATTTATCTAATTGTTGAATTAAATATTGTGCTAAAAATAGAAAAGAAATTATAAATAGTGAACCGAAGAACGGAGATAAATGTTCTCTGAAAATATATGTATATAATCGTGGAATTCTTTTCATAATTTAATATAATCAAAATATTTGTTTATATAAATGATTTTATTTGTAAAAATTTGAAAAATTATGGAATATCGGCGAATTAATTTTTATACTAGCTTTTTTTAATAATTTTATAAAAAATATGATTTGTTGAGTAAAATAATTTTGTATTTTTCAACAATATGAAGTAAAGATAAATTAATGTTATTTTATTTTGTGATTTTTAT
>JAOZRH010000069.1 GCA_029931905.1 Fidelibacterota bacterium | reverse complement strand
GTGCAAATTCAACGCCTTGTTTATGAATATTCTTTTTTGTAGAACGATATCCATAATTATATGTTTTATATCCAGCATCTTCGAATTTATTTTCCAATGGCTTCATTATCAATGGATTACTTAAAATACCATGAATAATTACTACAGGAATATTTTTATCACCACTTACTAATTTTCCATTAAAAATAAAAAAACAAACAAAAATACTTAATAATATTTTTTTAAATAATTTTATCAAATTATATTGCACTAATACTTCTTAAAAATTCTACAGTTTCTTTTACAGCAATGATTGTTTTATCAATATCTTCTTCTGTGTTTTCTCGTCCCAATGAAAATCTAATTGAACTATGTGCCTGTTCTGGAGATACTCCCAAAGCAGTAATAACATGGCTTGGATCTAACGAACCTGATGAACATGCACTACCAGTTGAAATTGCTACCCCGTGCATATCAAGTCGTAACAGAATAGATTCTCCCTCAATATCATTAAATGAAACATTTAAAACATTTGGTAATTTTTTTTGTGGATGTCCGTTAACAGATATATTTGAAATATTATTTTTCAATCCAGCTTCTAATTTATCTCGCAAATATTTAATTTTTTTCACTTCATCTTCCATTTCTAAACTTAATTGACAAAATGCTTCACCTATTCCAACTATACCAATTGTATTTTCAGTACCAGCTCTCATAGAATTTTCTTGATGTCCTCCACTAATTAATGGACATAATGATTTTTTTCCTTTTCGGCGAAATAAAACACCAATCCCTTTTGGACCATAAATTTTGTGCCCTGATAATGATAAATAATCAACATTCATTTTTTTTAAATCAACTGGAATTTTCCCAATTGCTTGCACTGCATCAGTATGAATAGGAATATTATTATCATTAGCAATTTTAGTAATTTCTTCCATTGATTGAATAGTTCCAATTTCATTATTTGCATACATAATTGTAATAAGAGCTGTTTCATTTCTTATGGCTTTTTGAACATCTACTGGATTTACTAAACCATTTTTATCTACAGGTAAATATGTCACATCAACATTTTGTTGTTCCAAACATTTTAAAGTATTTAATACAGATGGGTGCTCAATTACCGAAGAAATGATATGTGTTCTTGCTACATTACAAAAGGCACAACAAGATACTGCACCTTTAATCACTGTATTATTTGCCTCTGAACCACCAGCTGTAAAAATCAATTCTTCAGGTTCACAATTTAAAAATTTGGCAATATTTTCACGAGCAACATCCATATAATATTTAACTTTTCTACCAATCTCGTGTTGTGAGCTTGGATTGCCATAATTATCTAAAAAATCTATAATCTTTTCTTTAACTTTCGGATGTAATGGAGTTGTTGCATTATTATCTAAATATATCATTTTATTCACCCGTATATATATCTGTTTTAAAATATTGTTTTACATATTTATCAAGAATTTCTCTAGCCTCAGGTTCACATTTTCCACAAGCAGTTGCAATTTTTGTTCGCTTTTGTAATGTGTCGAAATCTTTAACGCCTTCCAATACTTCCATTTTTATTTCATCTTCGGAAACATTTAAACATTCACATACAATACGAGATTCCTTCTCTACTGTAATTTTTTCTGTTTGATTTGAATTTCTATAATAATTCTTTATCGCCGCCCTTAATGCCTTATCACCAAGTACTGAACAGTGGATTTTATTAGCAGGAAGCCCACCTAACTCTTTTATTATATCATCTGGTTTAATTTCCATAGCTTCTTCTAAAGTCATTCCTTTATTTGCAGTAACCATCTCCGAAAGCATCGAAGTTGAACCAATTGCACTTGCACAACCAAAAGTTTTCCATTTTAAATCATATATTTTATTGTCTTTGACCTTTATATAAATTCTCATCAAATCACCACAAACAGGAGATCCGTTTTCTCCTACACCATCTGCATTATACTCTTCTTCGGAAACTTTTAAAACATTCTTTGGATTAAAAAAATGTTCCTTTACTTTCTCAGAATAATTCCAATTTGTTTCACTCATATTTTCACCCAATTATTATATATATTTCTAATTTCATTTTCTTTTACTTCTATAGGATTATTCACCATATTACGACTATTAATAACTTGTTTAACACTATTTTCAATAAAATCGTTATCCAATTTTCTATCAATTTTCAAATCTAACGAATTTAACCAATCATAAAAACTATTTTTTCTTATGTTTAAAAATTCAAAAAGTTCAACTAAATCTTTCTTAACAGTTGGAAAATATAATTCCATAACATTTTCCATAACAACACCATTTGCTAAACCATGTGATATTCCATATTCGCTTGTTAATGGATATCCAATCGAATGTTGCATCGTTGTTCCTGTTTGTGCAATAACCATTCCTCCCCAAAGTGAAGCGAGCATTAATTTTTCCCTTAATTTTATATCTTCAAGATTATTCATAGTATTTTTTAAATTTTCAAATATTAATTTTATTCCATTAAAAATCATTGGATACATAATTTTATTTCTTTTTTCTGAATACAATCCCTCTAATAAATGACTTAAAGCATCAACTGCCGTATCACGAGTAATTATTTTTGATAATGAAAGTGTATATTTAGGATCCAAAAAAGAATACTTTGGAAACATCAATGGCGAACCAAATCCTGCCTTTTTATTAGTTTCAGTATCTGTAATCACACTATATTGTGTCGCCTCTGTTCCAGTTCCAGATGTCGTTGGAATCGCAATGACTGGGAATCCCTTTTTAATTTTTTGAGGAGTATATATATCTCTATTTTTTAATTTGTTTCCAGCAATTATTGAAATTGCTTTTGCGGAATCAATCGGACTTCCACCACCAATACCAATGACAGTATTACAATTATTTTTTAGAAAATAATTTGCACCTTTATGTACTGTTGTCAATTTAGGATTTTCTGTTATCTCATTAAATATTTCATATTTAATACTATTATTATCAAAAATTTCCAAAATATCTGATTGAACACCACTAACTATTGCAGATTTTTTCCCCGTTACAATTAATGGTTTATTATTCACATTAAAAATAGAACTTAAATTATTTTTTAAACAATTTTTTCCAAAATATATTTTTGTAGGTATAAAATATTCTGACATATATTATCTCCTATTTATTAATAATATTTTTTGCAAAATATGTTTCTTTTTTTATTAGATACTTTTTAATTTCTAACCACCTATCATGATTGATTCCATATTCACCAAGAAAAATGTCACCATTCCAACTTGCTTGATGAAAATCAGACCCGCCTGTAATTATTAAATTAAATTTGTTCGTAATATTTATTATCTCAGACATAATATTTGCTTTATTAGATTGATGATAAAGTTCAATCCCATCAATTGGAAATGTAACGATTTCTTCTAAAATATAATTATTTTTATACGATCCGGGATGTGCTAAAATTGCAATTCCACCTGCATTGTGTATCAATTCAATCGCTTGATTTAATTCCATTTTTTCTTTTTCAACATAAGCGGGACATTCATATCCAATATATTCAATAAAAGCTTCTCTCATCGATTTCACAAAACCACCATTAATTAATGCTTGGGCAACATGTGGTCTTCCTAATGCTGTTTTATCACCAACCATACTAAAAATTGTTTCAGGTAATATATTTATATTTATAAAATTTAATTTTTCACATATTTCATAAATCCGTTTTTTACGAAAATCTTTATATCTATTTAAATAATATATCATTTCTTCATTTTTCGGATCAAAACCATAACCAAGAATATGCACATCTTCACTTCTAAAATATGTTGATAATTCAACTCCGGTAATTGTAATACCATTAAAATGATTTTGGAATTCATCATATCCACAAATCGAATCATGATCAGTTAGAGATGCAATTGATATATCATTATTGTTTAAATGATTTGCGAGTTTTTTTGGTGAATATTTTCCATCTGAAAATGTAGAATGAAAGTGTAAATCACCATATATTCTGTTTTGTCTCTGAGCAATTTTATTTCTAACTGTTATCATAAAAAAATTATTTCACTATTTCTACAATTCTTTTTGCAATATTTTCAGAATCTAATTTTACTTGTTTTATAAGCAATGACCTTTCACCATGTGTAATATATTCATCAGGTATCGAGAATGAATGTAATTTTGAATCACTTTCACAATCTTGCATAAATCTGGATACTAAATTTTCTAATCCACTATTTATATTTCCTTCTTCAATTGTAAAAACATTTTTATGACTTTTAATAACTTGTTCTAAAATTTCTTTATCGTAAGGACGAATAAATCTTGCATTAATCAGTGTAGCATTAATATTTGATTTTTCTAACAATTCTAATGATTTTTCCGCTTCATTCACCATCGAACCAATAGCGATAATAGCTACTTCACTTCCCTGTTTTATATATTCCCAAGAACCTAATTTTGGTAAATTTATTTTATTTGTCGGATTATATTTCACACTTTTATCACGCGGATAACGAATAAAAAACGGTTTATCTTTTATTTCTAATGCTAAATGCATCAATGCTCTCAATTCATCACCATCTTTTGGTGCCGAAACCACAACATTTGGAAACATTGACAAAAATGAAAGATCAAAATTTCCATGATGAGTCGGACCATCTGCCCCAACTATTCCAGCCCTATCACAACAAAAAATAACTGGTAATTTTTGTAAACTTACATCATGAATAACATTATCAATTGCCCTTTGTAAAAATGACGAATAAATAGCAATAATAGGTCTAATTCCACTCGTAGCAAGACCAGCCGAAAAGGTAACCGCATGACCTTCAGCAATTCCAACATCAAAAAACCGTTTTGGATATTTATTAGCGAATTCAACCATACCTGTTCCCTCTTTCATCGCGGCCGTCAATCCAACAACTTTTGAATCCTTTTCTGCTAATTCAAGAATTGTATTTCCAAATACTTCGGTATATGTTGGTACTTCTTCTTTTGTATCTTTGGTTAATTTTTCTCCAGAAATCCCATGATATCCTGTAGGATCTGCTTCTGCTTCTGGCAATCCCTTCCCTTTAATTGTCAAAACATGCAATAATATTGGAGATTTAATATCTTTTAATTTATTTAGAATTTCAACTAATTCAGAAATATTATGACCATCAATCTGTCCAAAATATCTTAATCCCAATTCATCAAAAATCATTTTTGGTACTACTAATTTTTTAACACTTGCTACTACTCTTTTCAATCCATTACGAATATATTCTTTGTCATTTTTAAATTTTCCCGTCAACTTCCAAACATTTTCTTTTAATTGATTATATGCAGATGCTGTAGCAATTTTATTTAAATAACGAGAAATTCCGCCAACATTTCGCGATATTGACATTTCGTTATCATTTAGAATAACTATTAATTGTTTTTTTAATTGACCAACATTATTTAATCCTTCCCAAGCTAATCCTCCTGTCAATGCCCCATCTCCAATAACAGCAATAACTTTATTCGTCATATTTAACAAATCATTTGCAACCGATATTCCTAATGCTGAGGAAATTGAAGTAGAAGCATGTCCAGCTCCAAAAATATCATATTCACTTTCTGATCTCTTCAAAAAACCACTAATTCCACCATATTTACGAATTGTTTTTAATTCTTCTCTTCTTCCAGTCAAAACTTTAAATGGATATGTTTGATGACCAACATCCCAAACTATTTTATCATCAGGCAAATCAAAAACATATAATAATGCAATGGTTAATTCAACAACACCGAGCGATGGAGCCAAATGACCACCTGTTTTACTAATCACATTTATTATATAATCTCTTAATTCATCAGCTAATATTTTAAGCTCGGCTATTGATAGCTTTTTTATATCTTTTGGTTCTTCAATTTTTTCTAAAATATTATATTTCATTATTCACCTTTTATCTTTCCAAATCAATAAATTTACTCAATTATTTCATAAATAGTAATATTATTATAATTAATATATATTTTCTAAATAGATAACCAAAAATTTAAATAAATTGACCAGTTCACTACTTCCCTTGCTTAAACATCCATTCTAATAATTTTGGATCGCCATAAGCATTATCCCAAGAATTATGCGCAACGCTATCATATTCTGTAAATTTAGGATTTCCACCAGCATCTATAATGGCATTAATCATATCACGAGTCCTCTGAGGATTCACAGTTTTATCTATCGAACCGTGAAAAGCCCATATTGGTATATCTTTGATTATCTTTGCCGTAGTTACATCTGCACCTCCACAAACTGGTGCACCAGCTGAAAAAACATCGGGATATCTTGCCAATAAATCCCAAGTTCCAAATCCTCCCATTGATAATCCTGTTACATAAATTCTATCTTTATCGATATTATATTGGTTTTCTACAGATTCAATTAATTCCATCAATAAAGCTACTGGTTCCGATGGATTTTCCGGCATAGAATGTTTTTCAAGTGACCAATCAACTTCTACCCATCTTTGCCCTTTTGGACACTGAGGTGCAATCACAAAAGTAGGATATTTTTTTAAATTCTCTTTTGTCTCAAATATTTTTGCTCCATGCATAAGTTGTTTCATATTATCTTCACCTCTTTCTCCAGCTCCATGTAAAAATATTACTAATGGATATTCGATATTTTTTCTGTATTTGAGTGGTTTGAGAAATCTGTAAAGTAATGTTTTTTCATTTTTGTTACTATTAAAAATATGTGATTCATATCTAGTTCCTTTTTCTTTACAACCGAATAATAATAAAATTACTACTACTAATAATATTAATATGTTAAATTTCATTTTTTCTCCTTTTTTTTAATTTTATATTACTTATTTTAAACAACAAAGTACCAATAATAACTATCATCATTAAAAAATTTAAACTAAAAATTAATTGTATAAATGTTTCAATCATTGAATATTTATTTATGTAAATTAAAATATTTTCAGCCACAATTATTTGCAAATAAATCAACATAGAAAGAAACATAATATTTGCAAATATTTTTTTATTTTCAAATAATACTGGCGCTACGAATTTTATTAAAATGATACTTGCAACAAATGGTGGTAAAAATAAAATTAATATTTTTGGAACAATTAACATTATAATTATTTCCATAAAATCACTTTTTGCAACTACATTTCCAATATGATTTAGCACTGTATTTCCGCTCAAATAATATATAAAAATTACAGATAAAATATTTATTATCACAAAATATCCGATAGAATAAATTATCATTTTGTTTAAATTATTTCTATATATTTTCTGATACTTTACATTATTTCTAACAATTATTGATTCCATTCCAACATTATATACAAAGCCGTAATTAGCGTATATACTGCTATATAGAGCAATATTCATAAAGTGCCTTATAATATTAATATCATCTATTCCTGAAATAAATAAATAACCAATTACAGAAATAAAAATTAATAAAAATGAAAATATCCAGGATTTTCCTGAATTAAAATAATAGTTAACATCAACAATATTTTTGTTAAATCTAAATGGAAAAATGAATCGTTTATTCATTAAACAAAAAATTAAATAATGTATTATTACAGTTGTTAGTAAAGAAATAATATTTAAATAATTCTTTAAAAAACTCAATTCATTTATTATATAAATAAAAATAAATGGGAAAAGAAAAAATAAAGGCAACACTATTTTTAAGTATATTTTATTTAAAATCTCTTTATAATTACTATTCATTTTTATTAAAATTCTCATTTTTTTTATATAAAAAAACAGCGAATATTTACATCCGCTGTTTCTTATTAATTCTATTAACTTATTAATTTAAACATAAAAATTATGATTAAAATTTATTTAAAGAATTTAGATCCTTATATGCTTCCAACAATCTTTTTACAAATCCTTTTTCACCTTCGATTAACCATTTTCTAGGATCATAAACTTTTTTATTTGGAACATCTTCGCCTTCAGGATTTCCGATTTGACCTTGTAAATATCCGTCTTTTGCGTCCATATAATCCTTTATTGGTTTTGTGAAAGCCCATTGTGTATCAGTATCAATATTCATTTTAATTACACCATAAGAAATAGCTTCTTCGATTTTTGCTGGCTCTGAACCCGATCCACCATGAAAAACAAAATTCACTGGTTTATCTGATTCTGTATTAAATTTTTCTTGAATAAATTTTTGAGAATTTTTCAAAATTTTTGGTGTTAATACAACATTTCCTGGTTTATATACACCATGAACATTTCCAAATGAAGCGGCAATTGTAAATAACGGACTAATAGCATTTAATTCTTCATAAGCAAGTGCAACATCTTC
Source organism: Fidelibacterota bacterium (assembly GCA_029931905.1). GTDB lineage: Bacteria > Fidelibacterota > Fidelibacteria > Fidelibacterales > Fidelibacteraceae > TCS52. The sequence continues at coordinate 1,914 of JAOZRH010000069.1, read as the reverse complement.
AGGTTGTGTATATAATTTTGAATTATCCATATCTGTGTTGTCAACTCCATCTTCTTCCCCACCTGTACAGCCAAGTTCAATCTCTAACAACATATCAATTTTACTCATTCTTTTTAAATATTTTTTTGAAATTGAAATATTGTCTTCCAAAGATTCAACAGAAAGATCAAGCATATGAGAACTGAATAATGGCTTACCAGTTTCTTTATAAAATTTTTCGCCTTCATCTAATAATCCATCTATCCAAGGTAATTTTCCTTTTGAAGCATGATCAGTATGTAAAATAACCGAAACACCGTAATGCTTTGCCATTTCATGAACATGTTTTGCACCTGCTACTGCTCCTGCTATTGCTCCTTTTTCATTTTCATTTCCCAATGATGCACCTGCATTAAAAACAGCTCCACCATTTGAAAATTGAATCATTATTACTGATTTTGCCTCTTTAGCAGCTTCTAATGATGCATTAATTGTGTTTGATCCAATTACATTAACTGCTGGGAATGCAAACTTATTTTCTTTTGCATATTCTAAAACCTCTAATAATTTCTCTCCAGTAATAACTCCCGGTTCTAATTTTGGTTTTTGTAAACTCATATTATTCTCCTTTTTTTATTTTTTTACATCGTTTAATATAGCAATTATTTTAATAACTAACAAAAACAAATAAAAACATTTTTTTCCAAATATTATCCTTCATTACCAAGCTTGGGAACTTTCTAATTCAATTGTTTTTGTTTTACAATCCACAATTTCGCTCGGGCCAAAATACTGAACTGGACCTGGATATATATATTTATTTTCTAATTCCCACTTTGCTCGGTTTTTTGTTAACTCTTTAAATGGTTTTCCATCTAATTCAACAAGTGCTTTTTGAATTACAGGTTTATTCTCCCCACTTCGTCTCTCAATATTCATCATTGAAGTCATTGGAACTCCACCTGGCATCCAATTAATATTTTCATCTACCAATTTTGTAATTGAAGCCATATAACCTGTAACATTTTCAGCTATTAATACAGAAGCACAATATCCTAAAGCATAAGTATAATCAGCATCAAAATTAGTTGGAGAAGCACATCTTCCTTCATATCCAAAAAAGTGATTTCTAGCAGAAAATTCGCCATTATATTTACCATCCTTCTTATATTCACACAACTTTCTTCCAACAAGTTCAATTAATAATTTTTCTGTTTCAATCAACGACACTTGAACATTCCCGTGCGGATCTCTTTCCATTATCATTTCATATGCAATAGTTTTTGGTAAAATTTTATATGTCTTTTTTAACTTATCATCTAATTTTGATAAAACAAATTCTCTTTTTGCTTCCAATTCTTCTATTTTTTCAAATTCTATCTTGTTTTCTTCTAATATATTATTCAAAGTTGCTATTAATTTTTTCATATTGGGAATAAATTCTATTAATCCTTCTGGAATTATCACAACTCCAAAATTATTTCCGTCATTATATCTTTTCACAATTATATCAGCAATATATTCAACAACGGCTCGCAATGATAATTTTTTTTTCTCAACTTCTTCTGAAATTATTGTAATATTTGCATGTGTTTGTAAACCGCATTCCAAAGCGATATGAGAAGCCGACCTACCCATTATTTTAATAAAATGCCAATATTTTCTTGCAGAATTCGCATCTCTTTGAATATTTCCAATAAGTTCACTATAAACTTTTGTGGCAGTATCAAAACCGAACGAAATTTCTATCCTTTCATTTTTCAAATCACCATCAATTGTTTTTGGTACGCCAATAACTTGCACACCTGAATTATTATTTTTATAATATTCAGCTAAAATTCCGGCATTTGTGTTTGAATCGTCACCACCAATTATCACTAATGCTGAAATATCCAATTTCTTTAAATTAACCAATACTTTTTCAAATTGAATTGT
>JAOZRH010000068.1 GCA_029931905.1 Fidelibacterota bacterium | reverse complement strand
TAGGGAACTATCAGTACCCTAATTTTACTTTAAACCACTCTTATAAAAGCATTAAATTTTATTTCGTAAAATTTAAGGCTTTATGATATAAAATAAAAAATAAAAATATATAAAATGTAAATCCGTTTACATGTTATATAATTTGCTTGTCTTTGCATTTTCACTAACTACTAATTACTTTTTCATAATTAGGTGTAGCAACATATGTAATAACTGTTTAGTAAAAACCCGCATCTTTTAGTGCTGATATTTCTGGAAAGAGTATTTGCATTAATCCACTATTTTCCATTAAAAGTAATCCAACAGAAGGTTTTGGAGTTGCTAAAATTTTTAATAATTCATCTCTTACTCTTTCAAAAGAAATTATTTTTATTCTTTCTACTGTTTTTAATATCCCATCATAAGTGCTTTCATCTATATGATAATCCAATTTAGACGAAAATCTTATTGCTCGTAACATCCTTAGCGGATCGTCAAAAAATGTTGATTCAGAATCTAATGGTGTACGAATGATTTTTTTATTTAAATCTTGAATACCATTAAATGGATCGTGAAAATTCCCAAAAAAAGACGGTCTGATATCTACAGCCATTGAATTTATTGTAAAATCTCTTCTTTTTAAATCCTCATTCAAATCGGTATATGATATTTTTGGTTTACGAGAATCTTTTTTATATACTTCTTTTCTTGCAGATGTGATTTCTAAAGCAATATCCTTTAATGGAATCATTGCGGTACCAAATTTTTGAAATTTCACTACAGTTTTTATTTTAAAATATTTTGCAACTATATCGGCAAAATGTATTCCGTCTCCAACTACTAATATATCTAAATCTGCAGTTGGTTTATTCAAGAAAGCATCTCTAACTACACCACCTACAATATACACAGGAGTATTGTTTTTTTCGCCAAGTTCTCCAATTTCAATTATTATATTTTTTATTTTGTTGTTATCTAAGAGTTTAAGTATGTCTATTTTCATATTTTTTTATTTTATCAATATTTTAAATTTTATAATGGCAAATTTATTCATTTTTTTCAAAATAATCAAATAAATTATTATTTACATAGAATAATCTTTTATTTAAAAATATCTATTATTAAATTTAGCTGTTGAAAATTTATTTTAAAAACAATAAAGAGGTTTTTATGAAAATATTAGTAGTTGGTGGTGCTGGGTATATAGGTTCTCATATTGTTGCTGATCTTTGTGCTAAGGATAACGAAGTGTTTGTTTTTGATAATTTATATTCAGGTTCAGTAAAAAATATTGATAAAAAGGCAACATTTATTAAGGGTGACATTAATTCTGAAGAAGATTTAAATAATGTATTTAAAAATAAATTTGATTTTGTTTTTCATTTTGCAGCATTAAAGGCGGCTGGTGAATCTATGGAAGTTCCAGAAAATTATTCAAAAAACAATATTTCCGGTACGATTAATTTATTAAATGCAATGATTATCCATGATGTCAAAAAAATAATATTCTCTTCTACTGCTGCTGTTTATGGTTATCCCGAATATTTGCCAGTTGATGAAAAACATTCAATAATGCCAATAAATTATTATGGATATACAAAAAAAGTTATTGAAGAAATTTTAAATTGGTATGGAAAATTAAAAGGTTTGCAATTTGGTATTTTAAGATATTTTAATGCCGCTGGTTACGATATTCAAGGAAGAATAATTGAAAGGGAAAAAACTACTGCGAATTTACTCCCAATTGTTTTAGAATGCGCGATTGGGAAAAGAGAAGCAATTAAGGTTTTTGGAGATGATTTTGATACGCCAGATGGAACAGGAATTCGTGATTATATTCATGTAAACGATCTTGCAACAGCTCATTTAAAAGCAATGGAATATTTAAGTACAAATGATGATAATTTGCTTTTAAATTTGGGAACAGGGTATGGATATTCGGTTTTAGAAGTAATAAAAATGGTAGAGAAAATTACAAAGAAAAAAATTAAATACTCTATAGTTGATAGAAGAGATGGCGATCCTGCAAAATTAATTGCAATTTCTAATCTTGCAAAAAAGAAAATTAATTGGGAAGCAAAATATTCCGATTTGGAAACTATTTTAACAAGTATGTGGGAATTATATCGTAAGTTTCAAGATTAAAATAATAATCATTTAATATAAAATAGAAAAACACTATATATTAATTATGTGGTGTTTTTTTTGTTTTATTATTAATAAACTTTTCAGCATTTTCTAATCTTTCACCAATTGGTGGATGTGAATAGTTGAAAATTTTTATTAACCAAGGTGGGTAAGCATTGGACAAATTTCTATTTGCTAATCCGGCCATGGCTGTAATAAATGATTCTGTTTTTTGTGAATGTGTGAGTGAATAATTATCTGCTTGATTTTCAAAATAACGAGAAATAAAATTCGTAATAGGTGACAGAAAAATTGAACTTACAAAAGAAAATATCAATATAAATATTGGTAATAATATTAAATTTGCATTCAAAGATGTCAAAAATTCTGGGAAATAGTTTTTTAATAAAATATTTATTATATAAAATAAAAACAATTGAAAGACCGATCCAATTAAAATATTTTTAAACATGTGGTTGTGTTTATAATGTCCGACTTCGTGAGCAATTATTGTTTCCAACTCGTCAATATTCATGTTTTCAATAATATTATCTGACAATACAACTCGTTTTGTTTTACCCATTCCAGCTAAAAAAGCATTTTCTTTTTTTGTTTGCTTACTCATATTTTCTTTGAAAAAACCATTTATTGAAATATTTTCATTTTCCAGTATTTTACTTAATCGAGAAGTTATTTCTGAGTCTTCAATTGGAGTATATTCATTAAATATTGGTAAAATAATTATTGGAAAAATTGTTCCCAAGATTACTGAAACAAAAATCATTGCAATTGCTCCATAAAACCACCAGTATTCTGGAGTATAATTAAAAAGTAAAAACAACAATCCTAATAATATTGGTGTTAAAATTATTTGAATTAAAAAACCTTTTAGATAATCTAATAACCAATTAGTTAAATTTTGGTTTAAAAAATCATATTTCTGTTCAATTTTATATGAAGAAATAAAATTAAAAAATAAATCTGATGGAATAAAGTATATCAGAAAAATTACTATAAAAGAAATAAATTTTAGAATTTGATTGTTTGGTAATATTTCTGTTAATGGTTCGGACAAGTAAAAATAAAATATTATTATAAGAATCAATGAAATTATACTTTCAATAAATCCAACTATTCTTTTTTCTTTTTCATATTTTATTGCTTTAATTTGTGATTTTTTATTTAATAATGGATGAATTTTTATAGACATTTTATCTCTTTTTATTTAGGTGTAAATATTATTTAAATTATTATTGAATTGCAATTATAAAAGGTGAAAAGTGAAAAGTGAAGTGTGAAAGGTGAAAAGTGAAAAGTGAAAAGTAGAAAAAATAAAAAACATCATATTTTAGTGTATATTAAAATTTAGAAATTATATATTATTAACAATGAAAACAAGAAAGAGGTAATATGAGGAAAAATACACATAAAACAATCAAACTTCCAAAATGGGAAAAGGCAGTGATAAAAATTGGTAGTGCAATAATTTCTCCACAAGGTGAGGGATGTGTTACAAAATATTTATTGTCAATTGCGAATTTTATTATCGAAAGTAAAAACCAAGGAAAAGAAGTTATAATTGTATCTTCTGGATCGGTTGCAGCTGGTTTAAATACTCAACCAAAAGCCGAAAAGAAAGCACAATTTTCAATTGAAGAAAAGCAAGCTATGGCTGCAATTGGTCAACCATTATTGATGCAATTATGGAATCGATTGTTTGATTTTCAATGTGCTCAAGTGTTATTGACTCATGATGATATTGCCGATCGCAAACGATTTATTAATGTGAAAAACACAATTAGAGTATTGTTAAAATTTGGTGTTTTGCCGATTGTTAATGAAAATGATACTGTTGCTACTGATGAATTAAAAGTCGGAGACAATGATAATATGGCTGCTTATATTGCAAATTTAATTGAAGCCGATTTGCTTATCATTTGTACAGATATTAATGGATTATACGATTCAGATCCCAAAATTAATAAAGATGCAAAATCGATAGAGGTTGTTGAAAAAATTGATGAAAATATTTATTCACTTGCATCAAAGACAACTAACCCCAATGCTACAGGTGGAATGATTACGAAGATTGAGGCTGCGGAAAAGGCAACTTCTTTGGGAATAAATACTGTAATTATTAATGGCACAAAATCTTTTATTTTTAATGATTTAGTCGAAAATAAATTAACTGGAACTTTATTTAAGAAAAGACAAACTCCAATTTCAGCCAAAAAACATTGGATTTTTAATGCTTTGCCGAGTATGGGGAATATTTATATCGATAAGGGAGCTATGAATGCATTAGTAGTAAAGAAAACATCTTTGTTGCCATCAGGAATTACAGATGTTGAAGGTGAATTTAAAAGGGGTGATGCAGTAAATGTTTCGGCAAAAATTAAAGGAAAATTTGTAAAAATTGGCAAAGGGCTTATTCAATATAACTCTACAGATTTAACAAAAATTAAGGGAAAAAAGAGTTCTGAAATTGAAAAAACAATCGGATATTTTTTGAGTGATGTAATAATTCAAAGGGACGATATGGTTGTTACTGTTTCTAAATAAGCGGAATATATTGAATCAAAAAATGTTAAGGTCTTGAAACTAAAAGGGAAAAACAATGGAAAATAATTTATTAGAAATTCAACAATTAGTGAAAAAATGTAATAAAGCATCTTCGGATATTGCAGTTGCAAGTTCGGGAAAAAAGAATGAAGCATTAATAAATATAGCTACAAATTTAATGAATTCTAAAGATGAGATTATAAAAGCCAATAAAAAAGATGTTGAATATGCGAAAATTAAAAAAATATCGTTAGCAATGATCGATCGTTTGATATTAGATGATTCACGAATTAAAAAAATGGCAGATGCACTAATTGAAATAGCAGAATTACCTGATCCGGTTGGAAAAATGACAAATATGAGGATTCGTCCAAATGGAATTAGAGTTGAACAAATGAGTATTCCACTCGGAGTGATTGGTTTTATTTATGAATCACGACCAAATGTTACTTCTGATGCTGCGGGATTATGTTTAAAATCTGGTAATGCTGTAGTTTTACGAGGTGGTTCTGAGGCGTTTAATTCAAATTTGGCAATTGTAAAAATTATAAAAAAATCATTGAAAGAGGTGAATATTTCACCTGAAATTGTTACATTTATTCCAACGACAGACAGGACTGCAATTTCGGAAATGATTAAATATGATGAATATATAGATATGATAATTCCTCGTGGTGGAGAAGGATTAATTAGATTTGTTACTGAAAATAGCAGAATTCCAGTTATTAAGCATTATAAAGGGGTTTGTCATTTATTTGTAGATGAAAGTGCAGATTTAGAAAAAGCAATAGATATTTTAGTTGACGGAAAAATATCTCGTCCCGGAGTTTGTAATTCACTCGAAACATTGCTTGTAAACCGTAAAATTACAGAGACATTTTTCCCAAAAGTAAGAGAAAAATTAATTAATAAAGGTGTAGAAATTAGAGGTTGTTTGGAAACTGCCAAAAATTTAAAAGGAATAAAAATTGCGACTGAAGAAGATTATTATGCTGAATTTTTATCATTAATTTTAGCTGTAAAAGTGGTTGAAAATGTAGATGAAGCGATTTTACATATAAAAAAATATTCATCAGATCATACAGAAGTAATTGTAACAAACGATTTAAAAAATTCGCAAAAATTCGTGAATGAAATAAATTCCTCTGTTGTAATGGTGAATGCTTCTTCAAGATTTTCAGATGGTGGAGAGTTGGGGTTGGGAGCTGAAATTGGAATATCTACTACAAAAATACATTCTTATGGTCCGATGGGTTTAGAATCTTTAACAACAAAGAAGTTTGTGGTAAGCGGTGATGGGCAAGTGAGGGGATAATTACGAATTACGAATTAAGAATTAAGAATAATATTTGATAAATTTAGAAATTTAAATTTTATGAATAATTTGTATCGAAAATTGTTAATATTCCTTTAAGAACACAACTTTAATAAATAAATAATTTGTTTGTATTTAGTTAAAAAATTTAGCATATTACTTAGCTAATTGTAAAATTGAAATATTAGAGGAAAAAAATGAAAAGAACATATCAACCGAGTAATAGAAAAAGAAAAAATAAACACGGTTTTAGAAAAAGAATGTCAACCAAAGCTGGTCGTGCAATATTATCAAGAAGAAGAAAAAAAGGTCGTAAGAGATTAACAGTTTCTTCATGAGTTATTCGTTAACGAAAAACGAAATATTATCGAATAAAAAAGATATTAGACAGCTTTTTCGAAATAGAAATTCAATAGATGGAAAATATACAAAAGTAGTTTTCCTTGAAGATGGTTTTAGATCTGTTTTGTTTACAACAAGAAAGAAATTTGGAAATGCTGTTAAACGAAATAAAGCCAGAAGATATTTAAAAGAATTTTATAGACATAATAAAAGTTTATTCAAGACAGACTATTTGTATGCTTTAATTTTAATGAGAACTCCATTAGAAAATTCATTTAATGAAATATCAGAAGATTTAAAAGAAACTTTAGTTAAAATAAAATGAAAAAAATATTAATATTTATAATTAAAATTTACCAAAATGTTGTTTCACCATACACGAAGCCAAGTTGTCGATTTGAACCGACTTGTTCGCATTATTCAGTAGAAGCACTTGAAACACATGGTTTTTTTAAGGGAACATATTTGTCAATTCGACGCATTTTGAAGTGTCATCCGTTTCATGAAGGCGGATATGATCCAATACCAAAAAAAGGAGAATAATTTTGTTTGAAAAAAATACAGTTATTGCATTCGTAATTATTGCTATTATTCTGTTTATGATGCCGAAATATAACGATTGGGTAAATCCGGAAAAAGCTCAACAAGATTCATTAAGAGCGGTTGCAAGACAAAGTGCATATGTTGCTGAACAACAGAATAAAAAAGCTGTTGCAGATGAAAAACAAATTGAACCCGTTCAATTAAATAAATCAAATACTACAGAATATGTTGAAATTTCTGATACTAAATCGGAAGAAAAGTCAGTAGTTATTAGAAATGAAAAATATACAATGACTCTGTCAAATTTAGGCGGTGGTACAATTGATCAGTTTATTTTTCATGATTATTTGATGTGGGATAAAAAACAAATTAGATTGTTAAAAGAAGACGGACAAACTAATTTAAATGTTTCTTATACTAATGAATTTCAGGAAAAAATAGATTTCAAAGGAATACCATTTTCTTCAAAAGAGCTTGTTAAATATTCAAATCTTGATACAATCGATATTGATGTTCCATTATTTATTGAATTTGATTTAACTTTAAAAAATGGAATGATTATCAAGAAGAAGTTTTCATTTTATCCAGACAAATATGAATTTGATTTAAAGATAGATATTCAAAATTATAAAAATAAAATACCAAATTCTGAATACAATTTGAGTTGGGACACAGATTTTAATGTTACAGAAAAATTAGCAGAATCTGATTTAATGTATAGTTATGTATATTCACAAGTTGGAGACGAGTTAGTAGAAATACAGCTAAAAAAGAAACCGGAAACCATTAAGACAAATGGTAGCACAAAGTGGATTTCATTACGATCAAAATACTTTGCAAGTGCAATAATTCCAGTTTCAAAAGATGGTGTATCTGCCGAAATTTCTGGAATTAGAGGAAAAGATTTTCGTAATTTTTCAGCTTCAATGTCGATGAGATTACCGAATGCAAACCATCATTCTGATCAATACAAAATTTTTATTGCTCCACTTGACAAAGATTTTTTATCAAGTTATAATGTTGGTTTAGAACAAATGGTTATTTGGGGCTGGAAACTAATTCAACCAATATCTATTGGGATTATGTGGTTGTTGAAATTTCTTCATAAATTTATTAGTAATTATGGTTTTGTTTTATTGATATTTTCAATTGTTATCAAACTTATTGTTTATCCACTTACTCACAAAAGTTATGAATCGATGAAAAAGATGCAGTCATTACAACCAAAATTGACAGAAATTAAAGAAAAATATGGAAATAATAAACAACAATTAAACGAAAAAACAATGGCGATGTATAAAGAATACGGAGTAAATCCACTTGGAGGATGTTTGCCAATGCTTCTGCAAATGCCACTGCTTATTGCATTATTTAATGTGTTTAGAACAACAATCGAATTGAGAAATGAACCATTTATTTGGTGGATAAAGGATTTGAGTAGTCCAGATGTTATTTTTACTTTGCCATTTAATATTCCGATGTATGGCAATACAGTAGCGGTTTTACCTTTTATTATGGCTGGAATGATGGTTATTCAACAAAAACTAAGTGGTACAGATTCATCAAATCCACAACAAAAATATATGATGTATTTTATGCCATTATTTATGTTGTTAATCTTTAATAATTTCCCATCTGGTTTAGTTCTTTATTATACACTTTTTAATTTATTAACTATATTACAGCAAAAATATATGATAAATCCAGCTGTTGAAAAATCTGTTAATGAACAATTTGGTAAAATAAATTTAAAAAAGAAAAAATAACAAATCATAAATACTGTATTTAAAAATATGGTATTGCTTATTTCTATAGTTTATGAAAAATAATTACTTATTGAAAGATACTATTTGTGCAATCGCCACTCCAATAGGTTTAGGTGGAATAGCAGTTATTCGAGTATCTGGTCATACAGCATTTTTTTCATCGTTAAAAATATTAAAAGCTAATAAATTAAAACCACGAATTGCGACATATACCCATGTTATAGATTATCAAACAAATATGAAAGTTGATTCTGTTGTGGCGACTTATTTTAAATCTCCGAATTCCTTTACAGGCGAAGATGTTGTGGAAATTTCGTGTCATGGTGGAATTGCAACTCCGAATAGAATTTTAAAATTATTGCATTCTGTCGGAATTCGTTTAGCTGAACCAGGGGAATTTACTCGTCGTGCATTTGTTAATGGTAAACTTGATTTATTGCAGGCAGAGGCGATTGGTGATATAATAAATTCTGTTTCGGAAAATAGTCAAAAAATTGCCGAAGATATTTTAGAAGGAAAATTATCCAAAATAATAAAAAAAATCAAAAATGGATTGGTTGATATTGCTACGATTTTAGAATTAGAATTGGATTTTGCCGAAGAGGAAATAAATCCAATATCTAAAGACAAAATAGTTATAAAAATAAAAGATTCTATAAAATCACTTAAAGAAATGTCAAATTCCTATAATAGTGGAAAAATAAAAAGAGAAGGTGTTTTGATTCCAATTGTTGGGAAACCAAATGTTGGTAAATCGAGTTTATTGAATGCATTATTAAAAGAGGATAGGGCAATAATTTCTGATATTCCCGGAACAACAAGAGATTCAATTGAGGAAGTATTTAAACATCATGGTAATTTGTTTCGGCTTGTTGACACTGCTGGATTGCGATTGTCTGATGACAAAATTGAAAAAATTGGAATTGAAAGAACAAATTCTATAATTGGAAAGGGTGATATTATACTTTTAATTTCTGATGTTAATCAATTTAGTTCTGTTGAAGATGAGGTAAAAAAAATTCGTTTATTAACAGATGTGCCGATTATTATCGCATTAAATAAATCCGATTTATTGGCGAAAGACACAGATTTTTCAGATAAAAATAATTTACAAATATTGATTAGTGCAAAATATGAAAAAAATCTTGACGGATTATTGAAGTTATTGACAAATACTGCTGAAAAAGAATATAAAATAACAAATGAATCTATTGCAATTTGTCATTTAAGACATAAACAGGCAATTGAAAATTCAATTGATTCATTAGAAAAATCTGCAATAGCAATTAATGAAAGTTTATCAAACGAATTTATTGCTTTTGATATTAAAAATGCAATCGATAGTTTGAATGATATTACAGGTCAGACAACCTCACAAGATGTTTTAAATAATATTTTTTCCAATTTTTGTATTGGAAAATGATATTTTAATTACGAATTACGAATTACGAATTACGAATGATGAATGATGAAAACCATATAAGGTATATAAGAATTTATTAGTAATAAAATAGGAATTAATAAAATGAAGAAACTAATTTTACTAATCGTAATCGGAATAACAATTATCTCGTGTAATTTGTTTGAT
>JAOZRH010000237.1 GCA_029931905.1 Fidelibacterota bacterium | reverse complement strand
TTCATTATGAATTCGTTCTGTTATTGGTAGACTTATATCAGCCCAGTTTTTGTACAAATTACAGGTTATGAAATTGATGAATTGCTTGGTGAATCATTTTCTAAAATATTAACTCCGAAATCTTTTGAAATAGCCGTGAAAAATTTTAAACAAGGAATAGTTGGACAAAATGTTTCACCATATGAAGTAGAGCTTGTTAGAAAAGATGGAAATATCGTTCCTATTGAGTTAAATATGACAACACATTATGATGTAAATGGGAAAGTGACTGGTCGTCTTGGTATTTCACGAGATATTACAAAACGAAAAAAAGCAGAAGAGGAATTGAAAATACAAAATTCAAGATATATGGCATTGATTCATAATATAGATGGAATGGTATATCGTGTTGCGAATGATAAGGATTGGACTGTTGAATTTGTTAGTGATGGTTGTTATGAATTAACAGGATATAAACCTGTTGATTTAATAAATAATAATAAATTGTCATTTAACGATATGATTTTACCTAAATATCAACAATATTTATGGGATTTATGGCAAAAAAAATTAAGAAATAGAGAAACCGTTGAAGTTGAATATGAAATGAAAACAGCATCTGGTGAAATAATTTGGGTATGGGAAAGAGGAACAGGAGTTTGGGACGATAATAATCAATTAGATCATTTAGAAGGAATAATATCTGATATTACTACACGAAAGAAAATTGAAAGAGAATTGGAACAATATCGTAAACATCTTGAAGAATTAGTAGAGAAAAGAACACAAGAGATTAAAGATATGCAAAGTGAAATGATTAAAAAGGAAAGATTATCAGTTTTGGGTCAACTTTCGGGAAGTATTGGATATGAGCTTCGAAATCCTCTTGGAGTCATATCAAATTCTGTTTATTTTTTAAATATGAAATTAAATGATAAAGACAAAGATGAAAAAGTAATAAAACATTTAGGTTTTCTTAAAGATGAAATTATGGTTGCTGATAGATTAATTTCAGAACTTTTGAGATATTCAGAAGAAGATATATTCTATTTTACAGAAACAAATATTAATAAAATTATTCGTGCAAGTATATCTGAAATAAAGATTCCGAAGAGAATTGAATTGAAATTAAATTTTGATGAAAAAATAAATCTAATACAATTAGATCCTGAACAAATGGCAGATGTAATCCAAAAGATTATTTATAATTCAATCAATGCAATTTCAGAAGATGGGAAAATTGAAATAAAAACACAATCAAATAGTGAATTTACCGAAATAATTTTTACAGATAATGGTGAAGGAATTAGCGAAGAAAATCAAAAACATATATTTGAACCACTTTTTACTACCAAAAAAGGAGGAATTGGTTTGGGATTGGCCATTGTTAAAAATATTATTGATAGTCATAATGGAGAAATAGATATAAAAAGTGAAGTTGGAAAAGGAACAATTTTTACAATTAAATTAAGAAATGAAAAACCACAAAGTAAAATATGAAAATTTAAATAATTATAAAATTTACAATTTTAAAGTTAAAATTAAAAAAAGAGTAAGTTATGAAAGATATCGAAAAAAGTAAAATACAACTTCTAAAAGAAATAGAAGAACTGCGAGATGATAATAGGGTGTTGGAATATGAAGAAAGGCAATGGCAAAAGTCAGAAGAAAATTTGATAATCACTAACAGAAACCTTAAAGCAAAAGAAAAGCAATTAAAGGAAAATGAACAATTACTTAAAACGGAAAAAATGTTTTCTGAGAACCTTATAGAAATAGCCAATTCTTTTATTGTTGTATTAGATATAAATGCCAATATAACATTGTTTAATAAATATGCAGAAAAACTTACAAACTATAAAAAGGAAGAAGTTCTTGGAAAGAACTGGTTTGACCTTTTTATTCCAAAACAAAACAGCACTGTTATCCCCGAAATTTTTGAAAATGTTTTAAAAGAAATGTCTGATGTTTCCTCTTATGAAAATTATATTTTATGTAAAACTGGTTTAGAAAAATTGATTAGTTGGAATAATACCGTTTTGAAAAATAAGAATGGAGACATTTCTGGAGTTTTAAGTGTTGGTACAGATATAACAGAAAAAAAACAAGCAGAAGAATTACTGAAAGTAGCAAATCAACAACTTATTGCAACTGAACAACAATTAAGGGCATCAAATCAACAACTTATTGCAACTGAACAACAATTAAGAGCATCAAATCAACAACTTACTACAAATAATCAACAATTATTAGCAACAGAGCAACAGATAAGGGCAAGCGAAGATCGTTTATCAAAAACATTGATGGCTACGAATGATGGAATGTGGGATTGGAATTTAATTACAAATAAAGTTTATTTCGATCCGCGGTACTATGAAATGGCAGGATATGATGTTGATGAATTTCCTCACGAATTTGATGAATTTCAAAAACGAATTCATCCCGATGATGTTGAAAATGTTATATTTCAGGTACAACAAAATATTGAAGGAAAAACAGATCGTTTCCGTGTAGAATTTCGTTTTAAAAAGAAAAATGGAGATTGGCTCTGGATAATGGGGCGTGGATTAATTGTTGAACGCGACAAGAAAAATAAACCATTACGATTTATTGGAACTCATACTGATATCACCGAGCGCAAGCAGGCAGAAAAAGCATTGTTTAAAAGCAAAACACAATTACGCCAAATTATCGATCTTGTTCCTCATTTTATTTTTGTAAAAGATGAAACCGGTAAATTTGA
>JAOZRH010000236.1 GCA_029931905.1 Fidelibacterota bacterium | reverse complement strand
TTAAAAATGTCATATTTAATCAATATGACATTTTTTTTATTTACGCAATAGATTGATTTTAATTATTTTACAAATTATTAAAAGTTATTTTTTTACCATTATAATCAATGTTAATTTTACTTTTTGAAACAATTTCTCCGGATAAAATCATTTTAGAAAGTTCATTTAATATTTTTCTTTGAATTACTCTTTTAACTGGTCTCGCACCATACTGAGGATCATAACCAATTTTAGATAAATGTGCAATTGCAGAGTCAGAAATATCAAGCTCAATCGATTTTTTCTTTAACGATTTTTTTAATTTATTAATTTGAATTTTAACAATATCTTTTACTTCTTCAATACTTAATAATGTAAACATAACAATTTCATCAATACGATTTAAAAATTCTGGAGTTATCCTCTTTTGTAATAAACGCATTATTTCATTTTTTACCTCTTTAAGAGCATCAATACGATTATTCATATCTACATTTTCTAATCTCTCTTGAATTAAACTTGATCCAAGGTTAGAAGTCATTATAATTATTGAATTTTTAAAATCAGCGATTCTACCCTTATTATCAGTCAATCTACCTTCATCAAGTACTTGCAATAAAATATTAAATGTATCGGGGTGTGCCTTTTCAATTTCATCTAATAATATAACAGAATATGGCTTTCTTCTCACGGCTTCAGTCAATTGTCCACCCTCTTCATATCCAACATATCCGGGAGGAGCACCAACCAAACGGCTAACGGAATGTCTTTCTTGATACTCACTCATATCAATTCGCGTTATTGCACTTTCATCATTAAACAAATATTCTGCAAGTGTTTTTGCCAATTCAGTTTTTCCAACTCCTGTCGTACCCAAAAATAAAAATGTCCCTATTGGTCGATTACTATCTTGTAAATCTGCTCGCGAACGACGAACGGCATCTGAAACAACCGTAATAGCTTCTTGTTGACCAATTATTCTTTTATGCAATTCATCTTCTAAATGTAAAAGTTTTGCTATATCACTTTTAAGCATTTTTGCAACGGGAATACCTGTCCATTTTGCGACTATTTCTGCAATATCTTCGTTTGTTACTTCCTCTTTTACTAATGATTTAGTTTGATTCGCCTCTAAAATTTTATGCAATTTTTCCAATTTAGTTTCAAGCTGTTGAATGTCTCCATATCTAATTTTGGCTACCAAACCATAATTTGCTTCTCGCTCTGCTTTATCGGCTTGTTGCTTAAAATCATCAATTTTACCCTTAGTTATTTGTACTTGTTCAATAAGATTTTTTTCATCTTGCCATTTTGTATAAATTTCTTTTCGTTTTTCCTTTAAATTAGATAAATCATTTTTTATTAGAGAAATTTTATTTGTATCTTTTTCCCTTTTTATCGCTTCCATCTCAATTTCATATTGCATTATTTTACGATCTAATACATCTAATTCTTCTGGTTTTGAATTAATTTCTAATCGAAGTTTTGCCGATGCTTCATCCATTAAATCAATTGCTTTATCCGGCAAAAATCTATCCGAAATATATCGCTGTGAAAGTTCAACGGCAGCAATAATTGCACTATCTCTTATCATTACTTTATGGTGAGTTTCATATTTGTCCTTTATTCCTCTAAGTATTGAAATTGAACTTTCTCTATCTGGTTCATTAATAATAACTTTTTGGAAACGACGCTCTAAAGCTTTATCTTTTTCAAAATATTTTTGGTATTCATCAAGTGTTGTTGCTCCAATGGCATGCAATTCTCCACGAGCTAAGGCTGGTTTTAAGATATTTGCGGCATCCATAGCTCCTTCGCCTCCACCAGCACCAACAAGTGTATGAATTTCATCAATAAATAAAACTACTCTCCCAGCTTCAGCAACAACTTCTTTCATTATTGATTTTAATCTCTCTTCAAATTCACCCTTATATTTCGCTCCAGCAATCAAAGAACTAATATCCAACGAATAAATAATTTTATCTTTTAAATTTTCTGGAACATCACCTTTTATCAAGCGATTTGCTAATCCTTCTGCAACTGCCGTTTTCCCTGTTCCCGGTTCTCCTATCAACATAGGATTATTTTTTGTTCTACGAGATAAAATTTGAAGAATTCTACGAATTTCTTCATCGCGACCAATTACTGGATCAAGATTTCCCTCATTTGCAAGTTTATTTAAATTTTTTGCGAATTTATCGAGTGAATTATAAGTATCTTCCTGTGATTGAGATGTAACATTTTTACCCTTTCTCAATTCGTTTACTACTACATATAAATTATTTTCTTTTATTCCATTATCATTCATTAAACTTGCAATATCATCTTTTGAATTTAGTAATGCTAAAAGTAAATGTTCAATTGAAATATATTCATCTCTCATTTTTTTTGCAATTTTTCCAGCATCTTTAAGCATTGCATCTGCTTTTTGTGATAAATATGTATCAGTATTTTTAACTTTTACGAAACTTTGTAAAATGTAATCTAATGTCTTTTCAAAAACCTCTAAATTGATTTGTAATTTCTTTATAATAAAAGGAAAAACATTTTTATCAATTTCAAGAATTCCCTTTAAAATATGAGCATTTTCTATTTGTTGATGCTCAAGATCTTGTGCAATCTGTTGAGCTTTTTCAATTGCTTCTTTGGCTTTTATTGTATAACCATTAAAATTCATTTGTTAAACCTCACTTTTTTAAACTTTTTTTTCGTCCATCAAATTTTTCGATGTGTTCAATTTCAGATTCTAAATTGAAAA
>JAOZRH010000235.1 GCA_029931905.1 Fidelibacterota bacterium | reverse complement strand
CTATTGAACTATTCCAACTATTAATTTTCGAAATTAATGAAAGAATAAATAACAACACTAAAAATTTCAAAAATATTTTAATTGAAAATTCACCTTTTGACCAGGAAACAACACTAAACACAATACCAATGACAAAAATCAAGAAAAATAAAGACTTAAATATTCCATTGAACATCATGTTTTTCTTATTTTCTTCAGAATATTTTCTATCCCATTCTTCTGAAACATGAATTATTCCATAAAAATCCGAAACTTCAGATCCACAAATTCTAACTCCGAGTCGTCCTTCACCTTTTTCTAATGGATAATTTATAGTATCAGCATAAATAAAATGCCAATCAGTTCTCTTATCTAATTTTTTTGGTGTAGCCGAAATCTCTTTTAATTCTGTCGGATCTAAATTGAAAAATTCTGCAATCTTTTTATCTGCTAATTTTTTCGCTTGATCTTTTTCTAAGTTTTCGCCTTCCCACGATTCTGGAATTTTGTGATTATATCTCAATATATTTCCATCTTCAGAAATAAAAACTAAATATTCTTCTGCACGATCAACAATATCACCTTTAAGTTTTACAAATCTAATTTTCCAATGTGGCGGTAATAAAAATTTATTATGTAGCGAAATAAAGGTCTTCTTACCACCTTCTCGCCATGCAAATTTGTGTTGTTTTTCGACACCATACCAAACCGTACTTAGCACTTCCCAATCGTCAGAAAGTTTACCAAAATTCTCTTCAATAACACTTGTTGCAAGAACTTTTGCATCTTCACGACCAATTGTCAAATCTGGTTCATACGACTGAAATGATGAAAAATATATCCACAAAAACAAACCAATAAATCCAGCAATAAAAATCCATTTATATTTTTTTGCACTTATTTCTTCAGGAATAATTTGTTCCGACATCTCTTCTTTTACTATTTTTTTAATTTTTGGAGGTTTAGAAAGAACTGCTTTATTATAGCAATTCTTTGGAACTTCAGAAATTCCTTTATCCTTAATTATTCGATACACTACAATCCAAAGTGGAGTAAAAAACAATAAAATTACCATTGTTTGATGAATCCAAATGCCAGAAGCTGTTGAAACAAAAATTGGCAATGCAAACCAAATAACATCAATCGCAAAATGTAAAACAATTACTGGCAACAGTCCAAAATAAATATAAAGTACACCAACTCCAATAAATGGAATTATCATCTCAACAATTCTTGCATAAGCTGGTTGATTTGGATATCCTGCATGTCCAGCACCAAAAATAATAACTTGAACAATTAATGCTAAAATTATCCAGAATTTTTTTCTGCCATATTTTTCAGCAATCAAAATTGCACCTGCAAGAGGAATTGCTCTAAAAATTGTCTCTTCAAAAAAACCTGCATGAAGTGAAGTAATAATTGAAGAATACCAAGGTAATACCGTAGCTAATACATTTGGATTAAAAAGTGCTTCTGATGGACTCCACCAACCAAAATGAGTATTTACGGTATAATAAAACAAAACATCCATTGCAAAAATTATGGGAACTAATAAATATGCAGCAATTGTTCTACCTATTACTGGTAAAGAACTTCCAACTTTTGGTGACCATAATTTCCAAGTTTGAATTCTATCTGGAAATGCTTTTCGAGTTAATCCCTCGGCAGTAAGATTCGCAAGAAGATACATTCCAACAAACAATACTAAAAATGAAACTATCGCAAAAATGTTCTGAAAAATATAAGTTTGTATAGATGTTGTAGTATCATAGAACATCCATTTTAACGGAAATTCGTTTAGCTGGGCAAGTGCAAAAAGTGTAGCAACAAAAATCGCCCAATAAAGAGCTGGTTTAAAAACAATTCTTCGCTGTCTCATCAAAACAAAAAGACCAAAAACAATTCCAAAACCACCATATAAAATCACAATAGCAAATGTTCCAATTTGAGAAATCAAACTATTTGTTGATCGCATCTCTGAAAATCTTCTGTCAAATGCTTCTGGAATTTTTACAAAATATTCAATTTGTGTAAATTTATTTCCACTAACACCCAATTTTAATCTATATTTCCCATCGCCAATTTGTACATCTTCTCGTTCATATACAAAAGTGTAATCTATTCTACCACTTGTTTGTTCTTTATCCGATTCTTCAACTAATTTATAATTTGTGAAATCAACATTCCAATCTGTTTTTGCCTTTTCTACTGCAAATAATTTCGCGTTTTCAATAGTCATATTTTCTAATACAGTTTCTTCTGACAATTGTTCTCGCATCCCATAAGGGACACCTTCTGCCGTAAATGTAAACAAAACTTCATTTACTTCTTCCTCTTTGAAATGCCTAACTTTCCATTGATAAGGAAAATAAATTCCACTCTCCAAAATTTCATTAAATGCCTTTTTTCCGCCTGCTTCCAATTCAACAAAATTTTGAAATCTTTGATCTGAACCGTAAGTCGCCACTGATCTATAATTTTCAGGTCCAACATTATATTTATTTGCCATTTTTTCAGCAGAATTAATAGCATCATCTCTGTTCATTGTAATTTTCACATTTACAATAGGAAATGCTTTTGGGAAATAAGTATAAGCATAATATCCACTGATAATTGACACAACAACAAAAACAATCCAAAACCAAGATTTTTTAAACATTTTCTTTCTCCTTCAATTAGTTATTAATGTAACACCAAATTATAACAATAATATACAAAATTTAGAATTAGAATACAAAATTATTCTTGACATTCAATT
>JAOZRH010000067.1 GCA_029931905.1 Fidelibacterota bacterium | reverse complement strand
TTGTAACACAAGCAGGAAATTTGGCTTGTAAAAAAATAATTCATTCTGCTGTAATGGGGCAAGATTTACAAACAAGTGAAGAGATAATAAGAAAAGCGACAATAAATACTCTAAAAAAAGCAGAAGAAATAAAAATGAATTCATTAGCGTTTCCAGCTTTTGGAACGGGTGTAGGTAAGTTTAATTTGTATAAATGTGCGGAAATAATGTTGAATATTACTATTGATTTTTTGTTGAAAAGCAAATCGTTACAAATTGTTAGATTTGTACTATTTACAGAGAAATCATATAATATATTTTTGGAAGAATTAAACAATTTTTTTCATAATAAATAATTTATTTAAAGGGGAAAATATGCATTCAAAATTTAATAAAATAAAATCGTTACTTTTAGAATTGAAGAAAATAGAATCTATCAGTTCGTTGTTGAGTTGGGATCAAGAAACATTGATGCCAGAGAATGGAGGAGATATAAGGGCGAAAGAAATCGCATATTTAAGTTCTCTTGCTCATCAAAAACATGTTAGCAACGAGTTTAAAAGAGAATTAGAAAAATTCGTAAATATTAATAATGGGGAGTTTGTAACAAATGAATTTACTAATAATGAAAAAAGGTTTTTAAATCGTGTTTGGATAGATTTTCATTATGAGAATTCATTACCGCAAGAGTTTGTAGAGACATTTTCAGAATTAGTATCCAAAAGTCAGATGAAATGGAGTAAGGCAAAAAAACAAAATGATTTTTCTATTTTTAAACCATTTTTAACAAAGATTGTTGATATGAAGAAAAAAGAAGCCGATTATTATGGATATTCAACAAATAGATATGATGCATTATTGGAACAATTTGAACCCGGAATAACAACCGAGAAGTTGGATATTTTTTTTGGTGAATTGCGTCCTCGATTAATAAAATTGATTAAAAAAATTAAAAATTCATCTGTAAAAATAGAAAAAATAAATGGTAAATTTGATGAAGATAAACAGTGGAAATTTGGACTAAAAATTATCGAAGAGATGGGTTTTGATTTAAAATCAGGGCGACAAGATAAATCTATGCATCCTTTTACAATTAGTTTTCATCCATCAGATGTGCGGTTAACAACAAGAATTCAGGAAGATAATTTCTTGACGAGTTTATTTGCAAGCATTCACGAAGCTGGACACGGAATTTATGAACAAGGATTATTGCAAGTGAATTTTGGAGGCCCTTATGGACAGGCATGTTCTTATGGAATTCACGAAAGTCAGTCGCGTTTATGGGAAAATCAAATAGGTAGAAGTAAAATATTTTGGAGTAAATATTTACCAATTTTAAAGGAATATTTTCCACAATTAGAATCGTATAATCTTGATAAATTTTATAAAGCTATTAATGTTGTAGAGCCATCGTTGAATAGAGTTGAAGCAGATGAGGTAACTTATAGTTTACACATTATGCTTCGATATGAAATTGAGAAAATGTTGATAAATGAAGGATTGCAAGTGGAAGAGTTGCCAAGAATATGGAACGAAAAAATGAAAGAATATTTTGATATTATCCCTGGTAGTGATGCAAATGGAGTGTTGCAAGATGTTCATTGGTCAATGGGTGCAATTGGCTATTTTCCTTCTTATGCAATGGGGAATTTTTATTCAGCTCAGTTTTTCAAAAAAGCAAATGAAGAAATAATTGATTTTGATAAAAAAATTATGGAAGGTGATTTGTTGCCGATAAAAAGATGGTTGAATGAAAATATTCATAAGTACGGACGGAAATATTTGCCAAATGAATTAATCAAAAAAGTTGTTGGGAATAAAATGTCAGTCAAGCCATTTATTGAATATTTAGAAAATAAATATGGAAAAATTTATCAATTGTAATTAATGAAAAATGAAAGGAATGGTGAAATGAATAAAAATATAAAAGAGAAAATAGCAGAAATAATATCAACATTATTTTTTCCAATTATTAATTCAATAATTACATTTATGTTGATAATATTTCTTGATAAAAATATTACAATTAAGAATCAAATATTATTTTTTTCAATTACAATTATATTTTATGTCATTATTCCGATGATGTCTATAATGATTTTAAAGGGCTTAAAGAAAATAGAATCTTTTGACATCTTTGAAAGAGAAAAGCGAATTATACCATTGACGATGACGGTGATAAGCTATTTTATTGGTTTTTTTGTTTTTTCCAATTATTTTGAAGCACCACTTTTGTTAAAATCTTTGATGCTTTGTTATGCTATAAATACATTTATTGTTTTGATTATTACTTTTTGGTGGAAGGTCAGTATTCATGCTTTAGGAATTAGTGGTCCAATTGTGGCATTACATTTCTTTTTTGGAAATATTATTATTCCATTTTATTTAATAATATTACTTGTTGGTTATTCTCGAGTGATATTAAAAAGACATACTGTCGCCCAAGTTGTTGTTGGTAGTTTTATTGGTGTTTTTTCTACAGCGATTCAGATATATTTTTATTTGTTATTATTATAATTTAATATTTTTCTAACTTTAACGATTTTTTTATTTGTTTAAAACAATTCTAAAAGTAGTACCAACATTAACTGTAGATTTTAGAACGAATATTTTTCCATCGTGATATTCTTCAATTATTCTTTTGACAAGTGATAGTCCCAATCCCCAGCCTCGTTCTTTTGTGCTGAATCCAGCCTGAAATATTTTTTTCCATTTGTTTGGCTCAATTCCTTTTCCACTATCAGAAATATCTATAACAATTTGTTTTTTTTTATTTTCCGTTGCAATTACACTTATTTTTCCGGGTTCTCCTTCCAATGAATCTACGGCATTTTTAATAATATTCTCTAAAGCCCATTCTAAAAGTTGCATATTTCCCAACAAATTTGAATCTACTTTTTTAGTAAATTCTAAAGAAATGTGTTTGTTTTTTTGTGGAATTCGACGAGTAATATATGTTTCAATATTATTTAGTAATTTTTCTGTTTTAATTGATTTTTTTGGCACATTTGAACCAATTTGTGAAAATCTATGTGAAATATTTTCTAAACGAGAAATATCAGTTGACATTTCGTCAAACAATTTTGTGTCATTTCCATACTTAGCTTTTGCTAATTCTATCCAGCCAAGCAGTGAGCTTATTGGTGTGCCCAATTGATGTGCAGTCTCTTTTGCAAGTCCTACCCAAATAAATTTCTTTTCGCTCGTTCTAATGTATTGTAATCCAAAAAAACCAAATAAGATTATAATAATTATTCCGGAAATTTCAATATATGGCATCCATTTCAAGCGAGTAATTGCAATACTATCGCCATAATGAATATAGCCAACTACAATGTCTTCATAATAAAATGGGATTGGTTTTGAATACAAGTCCATTTCTTTCATATATTTTCTTAATATTTTTTTTGTTTTTTCAGTTAGTTCCATAGTTGACGAATCGTCTGTAGTAGATAATTCGGGAATATTTTTGAACGCATTTATATCCGAATATTCTCTAAAAGTTACAATTATTGGAAATGAAATTTTATTCATCATTTTATCAAAGAAAAAATTACTCATAGTTTCATTGCTTGCCAATTCGGCATATAATTCGGTATAAAATGTTAAAATTCTTTTTGAATCATTTCTTAAATCGGTTACAATATTGTGAGAATAAATTAATATGCTAAAAATAAATGCAAACAAAATGGTGATGAAAGTTATTCTAATTTTTGAACTATGCATATTTTTCTACCTCTATAAATATAAAAAATAATATAAAAATGCGATAAATATTCCACCTGAAAAAGTGCAACAAAAATTTACAACATCATTATTGAACCATTTTATTCCACGAAATAGTTTTAAACTTTCATTATTACAATGAGTAGTTTTTTCTGTAATTTT
Organism: Fidelibacterota bacterium; assembly: GCA_029931905.1. GTDB lineage: Bacteria > Fidelibacterota > Fidelibacteria > Fidelibacterales > Fidelibacteraceae > TCS52. Next base: position 6,508 of record JAOZRH010000067.1, on the reverse strand, counting down.
TTTACAAGTTGGACATTTGTATTGTGCTTGGACTGTCAAACCCAAAATAGAATCTGTCGCCATTCCAAATAATCCAGCAATTGTTATCCAAATAATTAGAGAAATAGAGAAATCAATATTATTATAATAATTGTAAATGAAAAGTCCAGAAACTGCTATTAATAATGAACCTAAAAATGCTCCAAGAGTTCCTAAAAAAGTTATTCCTCCCGAATCTCCCATTGCTACTTTTTTAAATGTTAAAATATTCCTTGGCGAGTGTTTACTAAATGTTCCTAATTCTGTTCCTAAAGTATCCGCAGTAGCAGAAGCAATTGTACCAAGATAAATAATATACCAAATATTTGATTTTGTAAAGTAGAAAAGAAGTGTGGTAATCATTGCTAATCCACCGTTTGCAAAAACTTGTGAAAAATCTCGTGTTCCTGTTTTTTCAAAAATTGTTTTCAATATTTTTTTATGTGAACTTCCGAGATGACTCATTATGCTTCCTGTTAGGAAAAATAGTATCATCGGAATAGTCCATTCAATTCCGCCAATTCCAAAAACAATAGTTCCTAATAACCAAGCACCAACGGTTCCACTAAGTGATAAACTTTTTGCTTTGTAGGCAATAATTACAATAATTGTTGTAATTATCATACTGATAAATAATTGTATTTGCAGTTCTTGTGGAGAATGGTAGAGAAAATCCAATATTAATCCAGCTCCCAACGGAACTGTTAAATTATCTGTTCCTTTATGTGATATCGTTTCAGCAACAGTAGCAAAAAGTGCAGTAATGACGCCAAATATTATTGCCGTTGAAATAGGTATTGGAGTATTATACATTTTATTTAGCATTAACATTCCGATTGTTGCAACGATAAATGAAACAATGAACATTGCAGATGAACCTTGAACTGATTTATTATCGGATAGAACTTTAAACATTTTTGGTTTTTTAACAGATTCACCAACCCAACTCGCAATTGGATCTCCAAATGTCATAACTAACATCGCTGTTATTAATATTGTTGGATCTTTTTCCCAAAACCATAAAATAAGAATTGCAAATGAAACAGGAAAATAGACAGTTCCATAACTTATTCTTTGGGTATCGTTCATTCCTTTAAATTTTTCTTTTTTTAATGATAAGAAGTTAATGATAATGAAAATAATTGATAATACGATTGTCTGTATCGATTTTTCGAAAATAAAAGGTGTAGTAACAACTAAAATTCCTACCAATATGTGAACTATTCTTCTTGTTGTGTGTTGATGGATATTTAATTTTTTCAGTAAAAAGTCAGCTAATCCTAAAAATGATGTGATTATGAGAAAGAAAATTATCAAAATTCCCCACTCTGAATTTAATATTTGTGCCATATTTACCTTTATTATTATTTTTATATTTTTTCATTAATTCAAATTTAATGAAAAAATTGTTAGAAAATAAGAAAAAATTTGCTAACTTTTAAATAATTGTTGTGTCTGAATAGCTGAGGAGGCTGAAAAAGTTCATTAATGGTTAAAAAAAAAGATTTTAACAAATTCGTTAGCGAATATCACGACAGAATTTATTATACGATTATTAAAATTGTAGGGAATGTTGATGATGCTTTGGATTGTGTACAAGATACATTTATTAAAGCATATAAAAAACATAATGAATTTAAAGGTGATTCCTCATTATATACTTGGGTTAATAGAATTGCGATAAATACTGCCCTAAATTTTGTGAATAGAAATAAGACGAATAATTGGAATGAGTTGTTAGAAAATGAAAAACCACAAGAAAATGAAACCAAACTTCAGAGTTTTGACAAAAAATGGTTGTTGGAATTGTCTCCAACAGAAAAAAGTGTGATTGTTTTGAGAATATATAATAATTTAAAAATTAAGCAAGTTGCTCAAATATTGAACACAAGTGAGAGCACTGTAAAAGTAGCATATCACAGAGCTGTAGAAAAAATAAAAAAAATTGTAAAAAAATAGGTAATATTATGAATTGTAAAGAAGTGCAATTAAATTTTCCAGAAATTGTTAGAGAACCAAAAAAGTATTCAAAAGAAATGGAACACATTAATAATTGTGAAAATTGTAAAAGTGAGTTTGATGTTTTTAAAATTATTTCATCATCTATTAATGAGATGAACGATCCAATTCCTTCTATTATTAGTCGTCAAAATCAACAAATTATCATAGGCAAGATTGAGCGACAAAAATTTGCAAATAGAATGAAAATTATAACATCTGTTGCGGCTGTTATAATTATTTCTCTAATTTCGACCATTATTTTTCAGCAAAAAGATAATATGGATTTTTATTATGGGGTTTCAGATGCAAATACTACTGCTTATACCGAATCTGATGCTGTTATTGAATTTGAACTTTCTGATGAGGAGATATTAGATTATTTGATTTCATCTGAATCAATAAATAATTTAGATGAAATTATAGAAGAATTCCCTCAAATAGATAATAAAAACAAAAATTAAGTGTAAGGAGAATATATTATGAAAAAAATTATATTAATTTTATTGTTAGTTGCTAATATAATTTTAGCACAAGGAAATCGTGACAAGAATTCCGCTATGGAAAATTATCGAGTTTATCAAATGACAAAAATTCTTGAACTTACTCCCAAACAATCACAGAGCTTTTTTCCAATGTTAAGATCACATATAATGAGAATTCACAATATTGATGAAAAAATATCCGATTTGGACAGACAAGTAGATTCAAAAAAAACAATTAATAGAAATGAGTATAAAAAAATTAAAAATAGATTATTAAAACTTGAAACTGAAAAATTAAATGAAAAATATAAGTTTATAAATAATTTGGAAAATGTATTAAAACCAGAACAAATTGTTAGATATTTATTTTTTGATCGAAAATTTAGGCGTGGTTTGAGACAACATTTAAAACATAAAGATACGGGTAATCTTATCAACCCAGATAGATATAAAATTCCATATGAAAGGAATGGGGAATTAACACTTGGTTGGTGTGGTGGTCGCCATGAACAATAAAATAATTGTAGTAGTTTTTATCGCTTTTTTAGCAGTATCTTGCGCTAAGTTACCAATTTATCAAGCTACAAAAATCAACAATAAAAATGATATCTTTGAATTAAAATATTATGATGAAGATAGTAAACTTTTATACGATATTTTTGATGACGAACAAAATATATATGTTAATATTAAAACAACAGATTTTTATTCACAAGTTAAAATTCTTGAAATGGGATTAACACTTTGGATAAATCAAGATGTAAAAAAGAAAAAAAATAAAGGAATAACATTTCCACAGAAACAAAATTTCAAGAATCAACAGGTTCGAAAAATGAGAGATAAGGATTCATTTAATAGAGAAGAACAGAGAATAGAGCAATTACACGCTAAATTTGAAATGTTCGATAAAAATATTTTATTAATTGGTATGAATGGGGAAAATAGCAAAACAATATTGAATCCTGAATTAGAAAAATCGGATATAATGGCTAAAATTACTTTTGGTAAATTTAATCAATTAAATTATTTAGCAACTATTCCCAAAGATAAAATATTTATTGATGAAAAACAGAGTAACGACATATTTGTATTAGGTATAGAATCTGGAAGTATGGAAATGAATAATAGGCAGAATCAAGGACAAGGTGGTCGCTCAGGTGGAGGAATGAAAGGTGGAGGTGGACGATCAGGCGGTGGAATGAAAGGCGGAGGTGGCCGACCAAGTGGAAAAATGAGTGGTAATTTTCAAGAATATTCTAACTTGTCAGAACCAATCAAAATTTGGTTATCTGTTGATTTAAGTGAAAATTAATTATATAAATATTTATTAAAAATATAATAGAAAAGCATTGTTCAATATTAATCAAATGGGATAAATGCTTTTTTTTATTTAGTTAGAATGTAGGGTTTAGAATTTATTTGTATTTGTAGATATAATTTGCTAACTTCTTTAAAGTCTTGTATCAAAATATAGGTAGAAAGGATACAAATAAAAGGAGAAAGAAATGAAGAGATTATTTTTTGTTATAATTGGGTTATTATTGGTTACAATTACTTTAAATGGACAAATTAAATATTCAATAACGGATTTTAAGCCAACTGATATTAGAGAGAGTCGGTTGTATTTTAGAACAGGTTCATCTGTATATGGTGATTGTAATAAAGATGAATATGATTATTCTGGAGTACCTGATAGTATTTTGGGCGATTATGTGTCAATATTTAATAAAAATGATAATACTGCAGTCCAATTCGATGTGTATTTAGAATACAGAATTAAAAGAGAAAGTAAAAATAATTCATTTTATTCAATTTCATATGTAAATAGTAATATAACAAATGGAAAAAGAGTCACAGAAAGTAGAGATTTCAATAGCAATGTTATATATGACAGTTATTATGAGTCCGAAGGAATTTATAAACAATATGATATTAATTTATATTCTATGAATAATTTTAATCATTATTTTACAAAAAATATTGGAATATCAAACGAATTACAATTTAATATTTATGTTAACTATTATAAAGATGAGGATAAATCTAATGGAATCAGGAATTCAGAATATTATTTGACAAATATAATTAAACGAGAAGATAAGTATAGTAGCGAGAATAAAAATAATGAAAAGAGAAATACAATTAATTTAAAATATTATACTGGTCCAATATTTGGCAGATTGTATGAAGGTCAATATTCTGCAATTGCAATGGAATTAGTCGATGAATTAGAAAAAGAAAAATTATTAAAAAAGAAACCAACTAATTCACAAATTGAACAACTTGCAAAAATCATCTATGCTGAGAAAAACAGATATTATCAAGATAGTCGTGAAAAGAGAAAGAAACAATTAAAAACAATTATTGACTTTTTAGTTGGTAATAATATTATTGAAGATTCTGTATTGCCAATACTTACTATAGATGATATATATAATTACAGTTCTGCAAATTTTTCAACTGACAACATAATCAATGGAATAAGTATTAGTAATAATGCACCAAATTTCAATAGACCTTTTGGTATTTATGGTGGGATAAAGATTGGTGGTGGATATAACGAAAATAATTCTTTATATGAATATATTGATTTAGGGGACATGAGAATTGTAACCTTATATGATTCATTGATGACTCCAGTATCAATAGATACAACTACCGATGAATATGATAAACGAATTGATGTTAGGGCTTATGGGGACTATAATTATTCTATAAAAGGATTTGTTACTTATGGAAAACCTTTTGGTTGGCATTTCCATTATATTTCTAATCTAACTTTTGAATCTATATTTTATGATGAGAAGAATTACAAATTGTTAACTTACGATGATTCGGAAGATTATGACAGTACTTTAACTCGCGATATAAGTGGAGAATCTCGTTTAATAAGACAGAATTATGGCTCATATTATAATCAATTTCAATATTTTTTAAATAGTAGAACTGTTTTAAATTTTGATCAACAATTAGAACTATATAATAAAGAATATAAATTTGATGAAAGATTAAATTATAATTATTATTCATTAAGATCAAATATTGGAGTATCTGGAAGATATTATATTACACCAAGTTTTTATTTGTTTTTAGGAATAAATTACAGTTATGACAAGTATTTTGATCGCCCTTATTATATAATTGATAATGATAATATAATTAAAAAATATGAAACATCTTCTTCAAGGGATAGTTGGAATATAAGGTTTAGCACTTATTTTTATTTGTAAATTGAATTTGTTAACCTTTTTCAAAACTCTGTGTCAAAGTTAATGAGAACGAAAAAATAATTGAAAAAGGAAACTTAACAAAAGGAGAAGAAAATGAAGAAATTAATCACAATCACAATGGTACTAATGTTAGCTGGATTTATGTTTGCTCAACCAAGAATGGGAAAAAGTCAAACAAAAAATGACAAATGTCGTCCTATGATGGGACAAAATGCAGGGAACAGATTAGAACAACTTGGTTTAACAGAAGTACAAATGAGTCAATTGCAGGAATTGAGAAATGAACATCAAAAGGATATGATTACACTAAGAGCAGATTTAAAAGTTAACAGAATTGAATTGAAAGAATTAATTGCAGATGGAAAAACAAGAAAATCTATAGATGCAAAACAAAATTCAATAGCAAAAGTTCAATCGAAAATGGCTGATTTGAGAATTGATCACCAAATAAAAGTTCGTAAGGTTGTTGGTGAGGAAATTTACAAAAAAATGAGTACTATGAATAATCGTTCTAACAAACATAATGGTCGTAGCCATAGAAGAAGCAGATAAAAAATAAAGAAAATCCCCTTTAAAAGAAACTCCTGAAGTTATAATGACTTTGGGAGTTTTTTTTTAATTAGGAATTAGGAATTACAAATTACGAATATTTAACCACGAAGGACACAAAGAATTCACTAAGGTCGCAAAGAAAGAATTAAAAATTGAAAATAAATATAGGACAAATACTGCGAAGCAGTAAAATTCTAATAACTATGGGTGAAACCCATAGAAAAA
>JAOZRH010000066.1 GCA_029931905.1 Fidelibacterota bacterium | reverse complement strand
GTTTTTCCACTTCCTGTTGGACCGAATAAAAATATTATTTTTTTTTTCATATATAGATTTTTTATATTATTTAAACAATAAACTAAAATCAAAATTTTTAACAGAATGAGTCAAGGCACCAACAGAGATAAAATCAACACCTGTCAAAGCGATATTTTTAACTGTTTTTAAATTCACATCACCTGATGCTTCCAATTCAATGTTCGTATTATTTAATTTTACCGCTTTTTTCATTTCAGATAGTGAAAAGTGGTCTAACATTATTCTATCAATTGGAAATTTTAGTGCAGTTTTAAATTCCAACATATTAGTCACTTCAATTTCAATTTTAATTTTTTCATTTTGTTTTTTAGTAAATTCCAATGCAGAATTTATTGCTTTTTCAATTCCACCAATCCAGCGAATATGATTCTCTTTTATTAGTATCATATCAAATAATCCATAACGATGATTTACACCATTGCCACACTCAACAGAATATTTATCCAATTCTCTAAGCAAAGGCATCGTTTTTCTCGTATCAAGAATTTTACATAGTTCATTTGTTAATTTAGAATATTCGTTGACAATTGTTGCAATTCCGGACATTCTGCCAATAATATTTAGGACAGTTCGTTCAGCTGTAAGAATAGATTGACCATTTCCACTAATTGACAAAATTTCATCTCCTTTAATTATTTTCTCGCCATCAGATTTATTATTTGTAATTTTAAGTGATGAATCTAAAAATTTAAATACTTGTTTCGCTACTTCAATTCCTGCTAAAATTCCATTTTCTTTTGCAATAATTTTAGCATTAGCATTAGTTTTTAAATTCATTGCAATTGAAGTAATATCACCTGATCGTATATCTTCATTAAGTGCGTTTTTGATTATTTTATTTACTATTTTCCAATTTAAATTTGACATTATATCCTTTATTTTTTTAAATTACATTATTTTTTTGTATGATTAATCACATTTTCTACTGCATAAAGCGGAAAGATTTTAATATTGTTATATTCAGAAAAATTTTCATGCGAAATACGAATTCCACATTTTGATTTTTTCTCCTTCAAAAAGGTGTGCATACTTTGCATTTGACCTTTTGTACCAGCTTTTACTTCAATTGGATATATTTCCCCATTTGAAGATATTACGAAATCTACTTCTGCATTACTGCTTTTTGCCTCTCTATGCCAATAAAAAAGTTGTGGTCGTAATGAAAATGATTGTGCTTTTATTAGTTCTAAACCAACATACAATTCAGTTAATTTCCCTTTATTTATTATTTTTGCAAAATCATCAGTCAAATATTCTTTTAAATCCATACCTGATAATATTTGATAAATACCCGTATCAAATAATAATATTTTATATTTTTTGGTGTTAATTTGTGACCCTAATGGCAATCCTGATGCAGAAGTATGATAAACTTGATATGCCATTTTTGAATCTAATAATAAATTCAATCCTTCTCTATATTGTTCTGCTTTTTTGCTTCCAATTTTTGAGAATTTGAATTTCTGACCTGTTTGGGCAATAATAGAATTAAAAATATTCTGTAAGTCTAATTTTGGTATTTTTTTTTTATATTTACTAAAATCATCAAAAATTGTTGTAGTTAGATTTTCTAATAACTTTTGACATTCTAAAAAATTATTTGTATTTATATATGTTTTTACAATTTCTGGCATACCACCAATTAAAATAAAAGTTTTTAAGTAGTCCAAGATTTTATTGTGCAAAACTTTATCAACATTTTTTTTTGTTGTAGAGTGCTTTATAAGATTTGCATAATTTGATAGATTTGATGCTATTAAAAATTCTTGAAAATTCATTGGATACATAAAAATAGTATTAATTCGTCCAACACCAAAAGACGGTATTTGAGAAATAGCAAATTCTAAAAGTGAACCAGCACCAATTACATGCAGATCAGGAATTTTTTCATAAAAAAATCTTAAAGATCGAAGTGCATTTGGACATGATTGAATTTCATCAAAAAATAATAATGTATTTCCTGTTTTTATTTCTTGTCCGTAGAAAATTGAGATTTTTTTTATTATTTCTAATGGATCTAATGATGATTCGAAAAAATTATGTATTTGAAGTTGCTCTTCAAAATTAACTTCAATAAAATTATTAAAATTTTTGCCAAGTTGTCTAATTGAATATGTTTTTCCAACTTGTCTTGCACCACGAACTAAAAGAACCTTTCTATTCTTATTATTTTTCCATTCATTTAAATATGTGTCTATTAATCTTTGCATTATTTTTTTCACAATATATAATTATATTGTAATATAATTATCAAAAAGACAAAACACAAGGCAATAATGTGCAATAATAAGATAAAATACAAGGCAATAATATATAATAAATAGACAAAATACAAGGCAATGATTTTTTTGAGTAATTTTACTATATTTGAATTGAATTATTTTTTACAATTTTTGGTATTTATTTTCAATTTATAAATTGAATTTGTTTCATCTTCGGTAAGAAAAAGTGTCTTTAAATCGGTTCCCCCAAATTCTAAATTGCTTGGTTTTTTTCCCGGAGTCTTTATTCTTTGTAATATTTTACCTTCAGGAGAAACGATAAATAGTGTACCTGTGCCAAAATGTGCTACGAGTAAATTTCCATCATTGTCAAATTCTAAACCGTCTGGATCGCCTCCTGGTAATTTGATAAATTCTTTTTTGTTTTCTAAAATTCCATTTTTTGAAATATCAAAATTAACAATTCTATTTTTTGCAGATTCGCTAACGAATAATTTTTTATTAATCGGTGAAATAGCCATTCCATTTGGAAAAGCTAAACTATCGGCGACTAATTTTACTTTTTGTGAATTAAAATCATAGTAAAAAATTCGCCCATCTAATTTTTCTTTTCCATAACTTTTAGGATCTGAAAAAAACAAATTTCCATCTGCTGAAAAAACAAGATCATTTGGACGATTAAATTTTTTCCCATTGTAACCAGCACTTAATGTTTTTACGCTTTTATCTGCAGGTGAAATTTTTATTAATTTACCAAATCCATATTCACAAGCATAAATATCTCCGTCATTAGAAATTACTAATCCATTAGTATTTTTGAAAGTTGAATCGGTAGAAATAAGGAAAGTATCTAATTGATTATTTTCAATTTTCCCAATCCAACCGCCGTGACAATTTGAGAAAAATAAAATTTCATTATTATTCCAAGCAGGACCTTCAGGGAAAGCCAATTTGGTAGCAACAAGCTCCCAATTTGCATTATAATTGATAATATTTTTATCACAAGAAGATAGTAAAAAAGCAATTAACAGTAGTGATGCGAGAGTAGTTATAATTTTGATATTTTTCATATTATTTTAATAAAATCAATTTTTTCGCAGATGTAAATTGATTGCTTTTATTTCCTTTTTCATAACCTTTTACTACATAAAAATAAATTCCACTTGAAAGATTATTACTATTAAATTCTATTTGATGATATCCTGCAAATTGTACTTTTCTGATAAGTGTTTCGATTTTTTTGCCAAGCAAATTATAGATTTCAACTGTAATTGCACTATTTGTTGGCAAATAATATTCTATAGTTGTTGCATTATTGAATGGGTTAGGATAATTTTGATTTAAATGGAATTTTGTAGGATTACCGTTCAATTCTACATCTTTGGTGTCAGTCCCAGAATATAAAAGATGTAAATTATCAATATAAATTGTTCCATCAATATATTCTCCATCGTTAGCATCGTTTCTCAGTTTAATTTGAATTGATTCAATAGATAATGGCAATGTAACATCATCGGAATGACCTACACTTGTGAGTTTATTCATAGCAACATAATAGCTGTGAAACCCATCAAATTTGAATGATAAATTAAAATATTTATAAAATTGTTTATTTAGAGAATCTCTGAATATTATTCTTCCAATGTGGTTATCACAATCAGAGTCAATATCAAGATAGATAGCAATTGGATAATCATAAATTGGAATATTGGCATTAAGTAAAAAATCGAAAGTATTTCCACTTTTGTAAGTGTAAGAATAATCAATTTTTAGTGATTTATTCCCAAAAGATTTTGGTGAGTCAACAGCGGTAATTTCTGTGAAAATTGTATCAGTGTTTTCTGATGAAATTTGAAACAATTCCGCTAATTCTAATGAATCCAAAGTTGAGTTTAATGCCGTTTGTATAGTTACTTCCGAAGTGTCGGATATGTTTAAAAAGTTAGCTATTATTTTCGTTTTTCCTACTAAATGACCTTTAAAATTACCATTTTCGTCTATTGATCCAATTTCTGGATTTGTAGAAGTCCAATTGATATTTTTGTTATCAATTTCTACTTGAAAATTATCTTCATTGAAAATTTCTGCAAAATAATTTATACTACTGATCGTATCTATTGCCATAACATTTGGATATATATTAAAACTTTTTACTGCTCGTAAATCAACGAATGCTGAGTCAGTACAATTTTTATAATTTACATAAACATACCCGCTGTTTTTATTTACACTTGCCATAAAATTTCCATTTTCATCAATATTTCCCAAGTTTGCATCTATACTAAATTCTACATCTGTTTTTAAAATTGATTTTGGATTATAATATTTGTCCCAACCAGAAATATCAAATTGAAAATTACTGCCGACTAATATTTTTTTATTGTCAGGTGATATTTGAACAATTGATAATGTGTCTTGTGGAGCAGTGGATATTGTCATCAATGAATTTGCAACTGAGCGTTCCCAACCATCTGATGGAGAATTTACGATTTTATTGCGAACAAACATTTCTGTAGATCCGCCACCATCAAGATTAATACCTGTTTCTATTCCAAGTTCAACCATAAAATTAGCAAATTCTGATAAATTCATTCCATCACTAATTTCTTGCCTTCCATCTACTGTAATTAAAAATAATTTTGTACTATCAGCTGAAATTCCAACTCCGGTTCTTGGGTGTCGTGCAGTTGCAAAACTATTAGTTCCACCTTCTTCAGCAAAGCCAGCATAAGCATAATTATTCCCATTTTTAACAATTTTTGGATAACCACCAACTAATGCTTTTATTTTTTTTGGAAGAGATTCTAAACCGAGAAATATTTTCACAGTATCGCCTAATGATAAATTATTCATTAGAAAATCTGATGATTCTCCGTGTCCAGAAAGAACAATTTTATCTGATGGTATTGACATGTTTCCAACTAAATTTTTAATTGAATCCACAACACAAAAAACTGTATCGTTTGCATACCATTTGTTGATATTACTTAATAATATTTCTGTTCCCCACTCATTTGTATTTGTGGTATTTCCAAAAAAATGATTGTATAAAATTAACTTATCAGTATTTCTTGAAAAATTTATATTGTCGATAGTATCAATAATTGAATCTGTAAATATTGTTCCGTTAAATATAGTTCTATTAATTGTTGCTAAATTTTCAAAATCAAAACTTATGTTTGACCAATAAACAGGGTTGGAAGCATCAACATTTTCAGTTTTTACAAATTCTCCATCAACAATATGATTATTAATAGGGGTGCCATTACCATCAAAAAAATCAGCATTTATTACTCCAACTACTTGTTGAGTTGGACTGTCATATCTAGAGGACATTGATGATAATCGTTCGTGTCCTATTATATTATCGTCTCCTTTTACAGAAATAATTGTATTATTACTATTTGTTAAATCTATTTCTAATACATTTATTGTCCATGGAACATTTGGTTCGATATATTTTTTATGAACAATTCCGGGACCAACTTGAATTGAAGAATAATTTTGATAATCATAAGAAAATGCAATTGATGATATTATCAACAGTAATGGGAAAAAAATGGTTTTTTTCATTTTAGGTTCTTTAATATAATTATTTATTATTTGTCATTTAATTCTTTATAATCAGCATCAATAATATCTTCATCATCTATAGTATCTTTCGAATCACTCATGTTTTCGTTCTTATGAATTGTTGTGTTTTGTCTATTATTTTGAAAATATTTTTTTATTATTGGAATTAGTGCATCAATAATTAAATATAAAAATATTATTAGTAGTAAAGTTTTTAACATAATTTATTTCTCTTGTTTTGGGTGATATAATTTTGTTCCGACAGGGGGGTGTTGAATATATTTTAAAATTTCATTCAAATCTTCTTCATTATTTACAAAATCTATTTCAGTAGTATTTATTATTAATAGAGGTGTTTCAGTATAATTGAAAAAATATTGGTTGTACATTTGGTTTAATGATTCTATATATTTTTTCTTAATGTTTAATTCATAATGCCTATTTCTGTGTTGAATATTTTGAAGTAATCGCTCTGTATCCGCTTGTAGATAAATTGCGAGGTCAGGTTTAGGTATTTGTTTAATTAAGAGTTTAAGTAATTCATCATATAGCTGTAATTCTTTACTATTTAAATTTAAATAAGCAAATAGTTTATCCTTAATAAACATATAGTCAGTAATAATGTTTTTATGGAACATATCGGTTTGAAATAAATTCATTTGTTGTCTAAATCTACTAAGTAAAAAGTAAATTTGTGTTTGAAAAGCAAAATGTGATTTATTTTTATAAAAATCTTCTAAAAATGGATTTTTGTCAAATTTTTCAAGTATAAGTTTACTATTTAATTTTTCTGCAAGGATATTTGCAAGACTTGTTTTACCAACTCCGATAACACCTTCAATAGCTATGTAATATGCTGATCTTTTCATTCTAATATCCCCACTTTTGAAGAATCTGAACATTCATTTAAATAAGAAATTATTTTTTTATTGTTTATTTCATAATTCGATGCAATTTCTGCCATTGGAATTAAAACAAATTTTCTTTCTGAAAATCTTGGATGTGGAATTTGTAAAATATCAGTATCAATTGTTTCATCATTATAAAATAGAATATCTATATCTAGTGTGCGAGGTCCATATTGTAATTCTGGATTTCGTTCTCGATAATATTTGTTTTCAATTTTGTGAATATATTTTAATAGAGATTCTGCGCTGAGATTTGTTGAATATTCTGCTACACAATTAATAAAATAATCTTGCTCTTTATATAATAATGGTTCGGTTCTGTATAGCGAACTTTTACTGATTAAATTAAAATTATCATTTTCTGATATTAATTTAATTGCCTCAGCAACAGTTATTTGTGATTTTCCAATGTTTGACCCAAAGCCTAAAAATATTCTCTTCATAGTAACTAAGTTTAATCATTTTTTTGGAAAAATTCAATAAATAAAAATTGTTTTATTGGAGATCATTTTTTTAGTAATGATAAATGATTCTATTTAGTTTTTAAAATATAAATAGCAACTTATTGGTTAATAAAAGAACATATATGCAATAAAAATTGCCGCAACAGCACCTGCAAAATCTGCAATTAATCCGGCAGTGATTGCATATCTTGTTCGTTTAATTCCAACAGCACCAAAATAAACAGCAATGATATAAAAAGTTGTGTCTGTTGAACCTTGAAATACACAAGACAGTTTACCAACAAAAGAATCAGCTCCATAATTTGTCATCGTTTCTACCATCAATCCTCTAGCACCACTGCCACTTAATGGCTTCATCAATGCAACTGGTAAAGCAGGAATAAAATCAGAATTGAGATGCAGAAATTCCACAGCTTTTTGTAGCCCTAATATGACAATATCCATTGCACCAGAAGCTCTAAAAACTGCAATTGAAACTAATATTCCAACTAAATATGGAATAATTAATATTACTGTTTTGAATCCTTCTTTTGCTCCTTCTATGAAAGTGCTATATACATCAATTTTTTTATAAAACCCAGATGATAAAAAACCAATAATAATTGTAAATAACAGTACATTAGAAAAAATAATTGAAATTTTTGAAATTTCTTCTGGCGAAAGTTGTGAAAAATAAACTATTATTGAAATCATAAATACAGTCAAACCACCAAGATATGCCAAAATAACTTTATTAAATAGATTTATTTTTTGAATTATTGAAACTGTAATAATACCTGCTAAAGTTGAAAAAAAAGTTGCCAACATTATTGGAATAAATACATCAGAAGGGTTAACCGCTCCAAGTTGAGTTCTAAACATCATTACACTAATTGGTATTAACATCAATCCTGAAGTGTTCATTACGAGAAACATAATTTGTGAATTTGTAGCTGTTTCCTTGTTTGGATTTAAGTCTTGCAATTGTTTCATCGCTTTCAATCCAAGTGGTGTGGCAGCATTGTCTAAACCTAACATATTAGCAGAAATATTCATCAAAATTGAACCAAATACTGGATGATTTTTTGGAATTTGTGGAAATAATTTATGAAATAATGGTCTGATAATTTTGGCGATTTTATTAATAAGTCCAGATTTTTCACCAACCTTCATTAATCCAAGCCAAAGTGTCATAACACCTATCAATCCCAAAGAAATTTCGACAGCTGTTTTTGCCATATCAAATGTACTTTGAACAAGAACTGTAAAAATTTCCGTGTCGCCAAGAAAAATTAGTTTAATTAAACCAACAATATAAGCAACGACAAAGAATCCAATCCAAATATAATTTAGTGCCATATTTTATCCTTTTTTTATCTTAACTTTTTCTGAATATTATATAAAAAAAATATATGATCTATAAAAAACTAACAAACTTTCCCAGGATTCATGATCCCTTTAGGATCAAATGCGTTCTTAATTCCTCGTAATAAATTCATATAATCATCGCCCATTATTTTTTCAAGATATGCTTTTTTTGCATAACCAATCCCGTGTTCACCAGAAACATGTCCACCTAATTCATCACCTTTTGAATACAATAAATCAAATGCTTTTTTTAACTTATTTTGAAATTCTTCTTCAGTCATTTCATCTTTTAATAAATAGACATGTAAATTTCCATCTCCTGCATGACCAAAACTTGAAATTCTAATATCAACATCTTTTTCAACAAATTTTGTATATTTAATAAATTCTGCAACTTTATTTCGTGGTACAACAACATCACACTCGTCCATTTTTGTAGTAGAGCCTTTTATTGCTTCCAAAAATGCACCACGAGCTGTCCAGATTGAGTCTTCCCGTTCTTCTGTATCGGAAATATATACATCAATTGCACCTTCTTCAAGACAGATATTTGCAACTTTTTCGTATTGTTTTTCAACTTCATCTTTTGAGTTTCCGTCAAATTTCAATAATAAATATGCATCTGAAGAAGAATCTGGAAATTTCTTTCCAAGATAATCTTCTGAATCTTTAATTACTTTTCTTTCCATATATTCAATCGCTACAGGAATGTTTTTTGATCTGATAATTTTTGGAACCGTTTCAATTGCTGTTTCCATATTTTCGAAAGGAACTAATAAACTGATATTTACTATTGGTAATGGAAGTAATTTTAATACAGCTTTTGTTACAATTCCAAGTGTTCCCTCTGCACCAATAATTAAATCTTTTATTGAATATCCTGAACTATCTTTTACAATTTTACCACCAGTTTTTATTACTTTTCCATCTGGTAATACAACTTCTAATTCACGAATATAATCACGAGTAACTCCATATTTTACAGCTCTCATTCCTCCAGCATTTGTTGCAATATTTCCACCGATTGAAGCACTTTTTTCACCAGGATCGGGTGCATATAATAAATCATTTTCTTCGACATGTGTTGCAATATCCATTAAAAGAACTCCAGATTCAACCGTAATAGTTAAATTGTCTTTATCTAATTCTATAATTTTTGTAAGTTTTTCAGTTGAAATCAAAATTCCACCATCAATTGCAACTGCAGAACCAACTAATCCTGTTCCTTGTCCACGAGGTGTAACAGGAATATTATTTTCATAAGCATATTTCATTGATTTAGAAATTTGTTCTGTGTTTTCTGGAGTTAAAAGAATTTCTGGAAAAAATTCTTCTTCTGCTAATTCATCATGACTATAATCTTCATGAATATTTTTACCAACAAAAACATTTTCTTTTCCACAAATAGATTCCAAATTTTTAATATCTTCATCGGTTATTTTTTTGAATTTATTTTTTGTCATATGTTTTTCCTTTAATTTTATTATGTGAATATTTTTTAAAATAGATAAATTAATTTTTGTTTAATTAGTGAAAAAATGTTTATCTATTGTTTATATATTTATGGATTACGCTTGAAATTAAAGTTTGGTATGGCAATCCATCGTTAATTGCAATTCTCTTTATTTCATTCAAATCATGAGAAGAAATACGAATATTTACTCTTTTATCTTTCCGAATAGTAGCTTTAGCATATTTCTGTAAGTCACTTTTCCTTTTATCCAAATTTTTATCTGATTGCCATTCGTTATTTTCAAACGAATTTAATAAATCATTTTCGTATTTGTCTAGTTTATTCACTTTTTTCTCCTAAATATTTTATTGTTG
>JAOZRH010000006.1:29115-31600 GCA_029931905.1 Fidelibacterota bacterium | reverse complement strand
AGAAAATATTATTACTAAATTAAGTAATGGACAATCAGATGATTATAATAGAGATAAATATTTATTTATTGAAGAATTAATTTCTTCTGGATTGGATATTCACCCATCATTATTATCTAAAATAAATATTGAATATCCGACTGGTACTGGACCTAAATTTGCTGATGGTGGTATTATTAATAAACGTATTGATAATGCAACTATAGGCGAAGCCGGTCCTGAAGCAATTATTCCATTAGATCAATATGAAAAATCTCGTACAATTCAACAAGAATTAAAAGAAGTTGAACAAAAGAAAAAAGATAAAGAATCAACTAAATTTCAAAAAATGATTACTGGTAATTTTGAATCTTTATTAAAATTACAACGTGAAATTTCTGGTAATACAGATGAACTTAGTGATGGTAAAGGTAATAATAAAAAGAAAGGATTACTTGCAACTTTATTAGGTGGTTTACCTTTAATAGGTGGTGCTATAACTGCATTAATGACTGCTGCTCCTGTTCTTGCTGCTGCTGCTCCTGCTATCGCTACTGGTATTGCTGCTATTACAACTGGTATTGGTATTTTTAAAGGAATTAGTAAAATAAAAGATTTACTTGGTATAGAAGATACAGGTGAACCTGGTAGTGGGGCATCTGGTAGTAAGACTTTAGATAGTGGTGTTAAAGCTGTACGTACTGCAACTAATGTATCAAGTCGAATAGTTACAAAAAAATTAGCAGCTAAATTAGTAGAAAAAGAAACAAAAGAGAAGTTAGCTAAAGAAGCAACAAAGAAAGCTTCTGTAGAAGTAGCTGAGAAATTAACGAAACAAAAATTAGTTAAAGAAGCGGCCAAAAAATTAGCTAAAGAAAAATTAAAAAGTAAAGTAAAGAAAACAATTGTTGAAAAAGGACTTGGTGCTGGAGTTAAAACTGTTGCCACATCATTTGTTAAATCAAGTGGAACTGCAGCAAAAGAAGCAGCAAAAGAAGCGACAGAAAAAATAATAAAAAAGAAAATAGCAACAACTGTAGCTAAAAAATCAGTTGGAATTGGCAGTAAAACTGCATTAAAATCTGCGGCATTTGTTAGTAAAAAAATACCTATTGTTGGTGGTGTAGTTGGAACCGGTTTAGCTTTATGGAGAGCAACAAAAGGCGATTATACTGGTGCAGCAATGGAATTTGCATCTGGTTGGATTTCGACAATTCCTGTTTGGGGTACAGCTACAGGTATAGCAATTGATGTTGGTTTATTAGCACGAGATATAAAATTAGCACTTGAGTCAGGTGATATAAACAAGATGAAAGAATATCTGACTCCAGCTGCAATGAAATTAATTGGTAATGATCCGAATAGATTACAAGAATTACAAAATAATGGATTAATTGTTTTTAATAAAGATATAAAGAAATATGATTCAATTCATTCAACTGATAGTAAGAAAGCATTAAATACTAATAAAGGATTTGCTAAAAAAGCATCTTCTGGTTTAGTTGATATGTTAGCTAAACAGGGAATAATTGATCGTAATTGGATTGGTGATTCTGAGATTGAAGATTGGGATAAAATAAAGAAACTTAAAGATAATGAATTATTAGCATTATCTAAATATTCTGATTTTGATAAAGAGACACAGAAAAGATTAGAACAAATATTAAAAAGTAGAGAAAAAACAGAAGCTAAAAAACAGAAATTGATTAAAGATCTTAAAAAAGAAAAACAAAAAACAAAAGATGTTAAACAAAAAATAAAAGAAGAAAAACCAATAATATCATTACCAAAGAATGTAGTTAATTTAGATGAGATACGACAAAAGAAACAAGAAGAAAAGATAGATAGTAGTTTTGCATTTCCTAATATTATGCGTAGTGATGGTAAATTATTACCTGAACAATCAGCAAGTATGTTAAAAGACGGTGCTTCTGCAAGCATAATACCACTTAACGCTATAAAGAAACAGGATGCAGCTAATGGAAATATTCCTGGAATTGATTCTAAAATTGAAGAAGAGAAAACAGGAGTTGAAGTCCTTAAAGATAAAAAGCATAATTTAAAACGTATTGATGAAACAATAAGTGGAACATTTGGAAATTATTCAGGTGAATATTATAAATCAAATCAATTTAAAGATAAAATATTAATAGATAAAAACTTTCAACAAACAAAAATAAATTTTTTACAGCGTCAACAAGATTATCATACACAGAATTTATTAGAAGCACAAAAAGATTTAGAAAATGAAAATGCTTATTTTAAAGATGTATATCAAAGAGAAGTTGATGAGTCAAAAAGATTTATAGAAGATATAACTAAACAAATAGATGAATTAAATAAAGCTAAAATTATTACATATGAAGAAATTCAAATGTATAAAGATGAAGATAAAAAATTACAGAAAGAAATTGAACTTTTAGAAGGTACATTTGATGGTACTAAGAAACGAGATTTTCAAAAATTAAGAAAAGATGCTTCTAAACAATCATCTTCTATTTCAGAT